>NZ_JAYFPU010000052.1:0-7822 GCF_034927525.1 Christensenella sp. | reverse complement strand
TGAATACTGAATACAAAAAGACGATATTGCCGCTGTAATGATAAAAAAAAAGGAGCAAAGCGATTTGCTCCTTTTTTGATGCGATTTTTATGCGCGGTCTTTTTGGTAAAGACTGTTCGCTTCGTCAAAATAAAAGCCATTGGAAAGAAGCGCGTTGCATGAGGCCTTGTTTTCCTCCTCTGGCTGCACGACGATGCGCTGTGCACCGGACAGAGAGAATATTTTTTCAACGAGCGCGGCAATGATGGACTTGCCAAGTCCTTTTCCAAGGAATTCTTCTTCGCCGATCAGATAGTCGATGCTGTACGAACCCGCAAGGGGGATACCCTGATACCATTCCTCTTTTGCGTCCTCGCATGCGTAGTACTGACAAAACCCGATGGGTTTACTGGTATATGTGACGATGAAGTGATTGAGAAAGCGGAATTCACCATGACGGTTCTGTACTTCGCGCAGCCATTCATCCGGATCGTGATACCATTTTTTGATATATTCTTTATCAAGCCATGCCGCAAGCAGCGGGATATCGGCGTCTGAGAAAGGGCACAATACGATAGTATCCATAAGCGGATTTTCTTAAACCAGATAGGCGCAGATATCGAGGATTACGTTGCCTTTTTCGTCCGGCGTTGTAAAGCGCGGTGAATTGTAACGCTCCATAAACCAGCCGTCGTCAGAGAATTTCCAGCCTTCCGCGGAAATGGCAGCCATAGACATATTGGACGCATCCATGCCGAACAGCTCGCCGCTTTTTTCGTTTCCGTAAAGCCAGCACACGCCGATCTCTCCCGCAGAAATCTCGACTGCGTCAAAGCCTTCGGGAACATCTGCGTCTGGCGCTAAAAATGCGCCGATCCAGTATTCAAAGCTGCCGTCTGCGCCGGTCATGCGCATTGCGCCGAGAAAGTCTTCGCTTACGCCAGAGATCCCTTTGCACTGATTCAGAATATCGAACCAGCCTTCAGCAAACCACTGCTGCCAATAGCCGGCGAAGGTTCCGGTTTCGTCCCTGTCTTCGTTGGTATAGCGTTTGCCGATCAGCTTTACGTGGGGCATACTTTCTTTATACACTTTTACAATTTCCATAATAACCTCCGATGTGGTTGTGTGTTTGAGCAAAAAATTTGTTCTGTGGAGTTATCGTAACATAAAGCGATCGGGTAAGGCAATTCATTTTTTGGCTTTACAGAACCGTTTTTGACTGCTATCCTATTCACAGCGGAACAATTGGAATTCATCACGTTTAAAGGAGAATCGTTTTGCTATGACGAGACGTTTCAAATGGCATGGCTTCAGCCCCTCGCAAATGCTGGTGTTTGGTTTTGGGATCATGATCGTGATCGGGACGATCCTTTTGTCGTTACCCATTGCCACAAAAAGCGGGGATTCGATACGTTTTTTGGACGCTTTTTTTACGTCCACATCTGCTGTCTGCGTCACAGGGTTAAGTGTCTTTAATATCGGCGCTACGCTTTCCGTATTTGGACAGGTGACGTTGCTTGTATTGATACAGCTTGGCGGCATCGGTTTCATGACGATGACCTCTATGCTGTATATGATGCTTGGCAAGCGTTTTACGCTGCGCGACCGCCTGATCCTGCAAAGTTCTATGGACGACCCGCAGCTGCAGGGCATTGTAAAGATGGTGCGCGATATCGTTATTATGACGGCAATCATCGAGACGGGCGCTTTTTTGATTTTTGCGATTCGTTTTGTTCCTATGTTTGGGGTTGTGAACGGCCTATACTACAGCCTGTTCCAGTCGGTGTCTACTTTTTGCAATTCCGGTTTTGAGTTGTTTGGCGCGGGTACGAACCTTGGTCTGTTCGCCGGTGATCCGCTTGTTATGATCACTACGATGTGTGTGATGGTATTGGGCGGCATCGGTTTTTATGTCATTTTGGACGTCTACCGGAAGGTCAGGAATAAAAAGCATCATTTGAGCCTGCATACCAAAGTCGCCATCAGTGTTAGCCTTATTTTGACGGCTGTGGGGTTCTTATTGTTTTTGATCCTTGAATACAACAACCCGCGTACGCTGGGGGCGGAAAACGCTCCCGCGCCCCAAAAGGCGATGCAGGCATTGTTCCAGTCGATCTCTGCACGTACGGCAGGATTTGCGGCGATCCCGCAGGACGGTCTGATGCCCGCTTCCAAGATTGTGACTGCGGTCTGGATGTTTATCGGAGGGTCGCCTTCGAGTATGGCAGGGGGTATCAAAACAACGACGATAGCGCTTTTGTTTCTGTTTATCATAGCTATTATACGCGGCAAAGAAGATGTTGTGGTATTCAAGCGTACGGTACGCAAAACGATCGTGCTGCGCTCGGTCGTCACAACGGCGCTGGGTGTGGTTTTTGTCTGCGTTGCGATCGGTATCGTTTCGCTGATCGAGTATGACAACCCGATCACACTGTCAGACACGATCTATGAGGTGGTTTCCAGCTTTGGAACGGTGGGGCTTACCTCCGCCAATACCGCCAATTTTACCGACGCGAGCCGGATCGTATTCATCATACTGATGTATGGCGGGCGTGTGGGCATCTTTACCTTTACGATGGCACTTGCGGCGCGGCTTGAGAGGCCGGACGCGCGGATACGCTATCCCAAGGATAGTATTATGATAGGGTGAGTATATATCGGAGACAAAATAAAGTTTTGCAGCCCGAATATATGGTATAGATATATAGGAAAAATACAAATAATTGATACAATCTGACAAGGAAAACAAAAAATGTTTAATGATGTTTTTAAAGAAGTTCTGACGCACAATGGAGTGGTGTCCATCACCACGTATGCAGGGGGCAGCGCGCATGTATCGAACACATGGAACAGTTATTTACAAATTTATGAAAATGATAAGATATTGATCCCTGCGGCTTGGATGCACCAGACGGAAAAAAATATCAATGAGAACGACAAGATCATACTTTCCCTGGGCAGCCCGGAAGTGCAAGGCAAAATGGGTATGGGTACCGGCTTTGTGATCGATGGTACAGCAAAATTTATTTCTTCCGGGGAAGCATACGACATGATGAAGGAAAAGTATTCTTTTCTGACCCGGGTATTAGAGGTTACTGCAAAAACCGTAAAACAAACGATTTAAGCGACTTGATCGGGTGTTCACATAGGCTTTAGGTTCTTGTTAAGGCGCTCGATCATCCATACGAAGCGGCTGGCTCGCCCGGCGTCTGTCTTTGCGTCGAAATATGCCCGTGCGTATGTCTTTTTTACAGACGGGGACATTGCATGAAAGTTCGTACAGGCAGGCTCGTGTTCTTTTAACAATCCGGATAAGAGCAATAGTTGTTCTTCAGAAACGGTCAACGGGTTCGGTGCATCCCATTGGCCGTTTTTTTTGGCTTCCGCTATTTTTTTCCTGCCATGATCAGTCATTTTTCCTTGCATCTCAAGTTTTTCGACCAAGGCCTTGTTTTTATCTGACCATTTGCTGTTTTTTCTACGGCACGCAAAATACTTCTTATATTTTGTGCTGTCAAGGCTTTGCATTTGTCCGTCGATCCATCCGAAGCAAAGGGCTTCTTCTAAGGCTTCGCCGGCCGTAAGGGTCACCGGGCCGCCCTTTTTGCCGAAAAGCAACCATATACCGCTGCTGCTTGTCCCGTTCTTGGCTAACCATTCGCGAAATGCCGCCCTATTTGGAAATGTTAGAATTTCATCCATCATATTATTTCAGGTTGTCACTGAACGCTTTTAATTCGTTTTTGATATTTTGCGGTAGTAAGTTGAAAGCTATATTGTCAATTGCGCCTTGCAGCACATAAAGGTGGACAAGGCAGACCTCCGGATATGATGATTTCAAACGGAAATATGCTTCTTTACTGCCGGTCCTGGTCAATTCCTCCGCGCTGTCAAAGCCTATGGCGTTCAGTTTCCTTTGCATTTCAGCGCCTATGTTTTTCATTGCAGTCAATTCCATCGGAATACCGTCCTTTCTTACGCTATTGATTATATCATAGAATAAAAAATGTTCCTATGTGTTGATGTGAGGGCAGGATCGTGGCTGCGTGAATATGGATACGCTAAAATTAAGTTGCTTTTATGATTAGAACAGTGGTATCGCCATCTTCAGGGATAATGACATTTTCATACATAGTTATTTCCTCAATATGAATGATAAACCAGATAGCGAAAATACGCAAATGCGTATACGCCTTTGCGAATAAAAAGTTAAAATCGCCTTGAGGGTGATTAAATGAATATCAAAGATGCAATTGTAGCCAGATTTAAAAAGTTGTGCGAACAAGAAGGTATCAAGCTGAACGAATTAGCGACCCGGGCAGGTATAGCGCCTTCTACGGTTTACAGCATGATGGACAACCGCAGGCGTGATTTATCGGTTTTAACGGTCAAGAAACTTTGTGACGGACTTGAGATATCGGTCACGGATTTTTTCGATGATAGGATATTTAAGAACTTGGAACAGGAAATAAAGTAGATTGTGCTCAGGGAATTTCATGACTGCAATAGAATGACCATACAGCTTTTAAATGGTCATTAGTATTTTGCTAAATATAGTAAGTTTCTTCCTTATATATTTCCCCTCGATATCAAAACACCGGCGTTCTGGAAAGTCAGGCCTACGGCATTGTAGATATCAGAGTAAAGGCTGGAGGCCTGACTTACACCGATAAGTCCACCTGAAACGCCGCTGGTTCCCTGTGTGAGCGTGATCACAGTACCTTCCGGAGCTGATTCGCATGTGACCCGCAGCTTTACATGACGTCCCTTTTTTCCGGCAAATGCGCCAAGAAGAACCGATGCGCCCGAGGAGCCTCTTTCCGCATCGGCAGACCAATCATCAATATGAGTCAGGGTAAAACCTTGATTCTCCAGAGCGGCATAAACAGTATTGCGAGCCGTAGCTGGATCGCCTCCCACCAAAAATGTTTGTCCTTTCATTCTTTTCTCCTTCTGATATAATCGTTTTGTTACGATGTTGCCGTTGACAACTTCTAAAACAAAAATGGCACACCTATGTGTGTCATTTTTTCTTGGTCTGGGTGACAGGAATTGAACCTGCGACCTCTTGAACCCCATTCAAGCACGCTACCAAACTGCGCCACACCCAGATATTCTGTTTTACAAGGACTTTTCTATTCTATCATATTTTCATGGTTTTGCAAGCCCTTTCTTCCTGATAAAGATAACGAAAGTAGCAGGAATCTATAGTGCGCAGGCGCATGAAGTGGTATACTGTATACAAATCCAAAATGGAGCAAAACAATATGAAAACTGTTGCACTGGTGGGCACCTTTGACTCTAAGGGAGCCGAATACTTATATGTAAAAGGACTGCTAAACGACGTAGGGATCGACGTATTTACGATCCATAGCGGTGTATTTGAGAGCGCTTTTACACCTGACGTCAGCAACGCGGAGGTAGCGCGTGCAGCGGGCGAAGATATCGAGGAGCTCGCACGGGCAAAAGACCGTGCACGGGCGACGGCTACGCTTTCCAAGGGGATCGAGATTTTATTGCCCAAGCTTTTTGGCGAAGGGAAATTTGACGGTGTGTTGTCTTTCGGCGGGTCGGGCGGTACGTCTATCGTGACGCCGGGGATGCGCGCCCTGCCCATCGGTGTGCCAAAGATCATGGTTTCTACGATGGCGGCGGGCGACGTTTCTGTTTATGTAGGGACAAGCGATATCATTATGTATCCGTCCATTGTGGATGTGGCGGGGCTCAATTCGCTCTCGATGAAGATATTTTCCAATGCGGCGCACGCGATGGCAGGTATGCTGAAATTTGAAGCGCGGCAGCAGGTGGAGAAAAAGCCTCTTGTTGCGGCGACGATGTTCGGCGTGACCACTCCGTGTGTGGATGCGGCGCGCGAATATCTGGAGGAACGCGGATATGAGGTGTTGGTGTTCCACGCGACAGGCGCGGGTGGGAAAACAATGGAAAGCTTGATTGCCTCCGGATTTTTTGAGGGCGTACTAGACCTTACGACTACGGAATGGTGTGACGAGCTTTTTGGCGGGATCCTTGCGGCGGGAAAAGAGCGCATGGATGCGGCGGCGAAGTGTGGCGTGCCACAGGTGGTTTCCGTTGGTGCGCTTGATATGGTGAACTTCGGGCCATATGACAGTGTGCCAAAAAAATATAAAGGACGCAATTTCTACCGTCACAATCCGACGACCACGCTTATGCGTACGACGCAAGAGGAAAACAAGCAGCTTGGGCGCGTGATCGCGCAAAAGATCAACAAGAGCACAGGCCCTGCGGCGCTGATGCTGCCACTTGGGGGCGTTTCCATGATCGATAAAGAGGGCGAGCCGTTTCACGGAAAAGAGGAGGACGCAGCGCTTTTTGAAGTGATCCGTGAACATATCGATCCGGAGAGGGTAGAGCTCATCGAGATGGACTGTCATATCAATGACGCGCAGTTCGGACGGGCTGCCGCACAAAAATTAATAGACGAAATCAATTGTAAAAAGGAGAAATAAACATGCAAAGACAAGAGATCATTGGCAGGTTAAAGGAACAGGGCGCACAGGGAAAGATCATCCTTGGCGCGGGCGCGGGAACGGGTATTTCGGCGAAATTCGGCGAAATGGGCGGCGTAGACCTGATCATCATTTATAATTCCGGACGTTACCGCATGGCGGGGCGTGGATCGCTGGCGGGGTTGCTTTCTTATGGTGACGCAAACCAGATCGTAGTGGAGATGGGCAGTGAGGTGCTGCCGGTCGTTAAAGATACGCCGGTGATGGCGGGTGTATGCGGCACTGATCCTTTCCGTTTGATGGACGTTTTTTTAAAGCAATTGAAGGAGCAGGGCTTCTCGGGCGTACAAAACTTTCCGACAGTGGGGCTTATTGACGGCATGTTCCGCTTAAACCTCGAAGAAACAGGTATGGGATATGATGTGGAGGTGGACATGATCCGCAAGGCACACGAGCTCGACCTGTTCACCTGCCCGTATGTATTTAACGCAGAGGACGCGAAAAAAATGGCGGAGGCTGGCGCTGACTGCCTGGTGGCGCATATGGGTCTCACTACAAAGGGTTCCATTGGTGCGCATACGGCGTTGACGCTTGATGACTGTGTGGAGCGTGTGCAGGAGATCTGCGACGCGGGACGCGCCGTTAACCCGGATATTTTCGTGATTTGCCACGGAGGCCCGATCGCAGAGCCGGAGGACGCGGAATATGTGATCAGCCGTACGAAGGGTGTGGATGGCTTCTTTGGCGCTTCGAGCATCGAGCGGTTTGCTGCGGAGGTGGGTATCCGCCAGCAGGCGGAAGCATTCAAGAATATCAAGAGATAAAAAATGTATACTGGTATATTGCATGAATACTGATATGTATCGTATAATATGAAAAGTAAAAGACGCCTGCGCGGATTTACGCGCAGGTCGTTTTGATTGCGGAGTTGGGGAAATATATGTTGACCACTTTTTTGTATCTTGAAGTCAACTTAATAGGGCTGATCATTGCCGCTATCATGCTGGGAAACCAGCACAAGGCGGCAGGGCTTTCTGCTGACCAAAAAGTCTTCAATATGATTATTATCGCGCTTATGTTCGTATTGGTTTTCGATTCCGGTATGTGGCTTTTGGACGGACGACAATTTTTGTATGCAATCGAGCTGAATTATTTTGTCTCCACGGTCTATTACCTGTTGAACATCATTATTCCGTTTATGTGGATATGGTATACGATGGTGTATTTTGACAAGGATGCGGAGTTTTTTGGGAAATACCGATTACCCGCGCTTGCGCCGCTTGTAGTGGGGATCGTCATCGGCTTTTTGAACCTTGCAAACGATTGGGTCTTTTCTATTGACGAAAATAATG
>NZ_JAYFPU010000165.1:0-1624 GCF_034927525.1 Christensenella sp. | reverse complement strand
TTTTGACTTCCATTTTGATGTCTTTGCCGTCGACAACGCCGCCCGGTCCAACCTCAACCACCTCAGCTACCTGGGGTTTTTCCTGCGCCGAGCCCGGCAGTACAATGCCGCTCTTTGTCGTTTCTTCCGCTTCGACAGATTTGATGACAACTCTGTCGCCTAAAGGTTTAATAGTCATATCCATGCCTCCTGTGAATTAGTTTTTAAAATTCTTGTTAGCACTCGAAATAGGTGAGTGCTAATTTCTATTCCTATGATATATATAATCATGAAATAAATCAAATAACGAAATTCTAGCAAAAATGCTGTATTTTAATATTGCGAGTGATTATTCTATGCTATCTTCCGAATACTGCTAAAATATCTGATTTGCTGATGTATTTGCCTTCGACGCACAAACATGAAACCATGTAAAATAATGTATAATAGCAAATCACTTCGAATATATATATAATGTTCATAAAGGGGAATAAGCATGGATAAGTGGGATAAACGTTTTATGGATCTCGCGGGGGAGATCGCACATTGGTCGAGCTGCTATAAACCGAACCGCAGTGTAGGAGCGATCATTGTAAAAAACAAACGGATCGTGACGACGGGGTATAACGGCGCGCCATCCGGCATCGACAGCTGCAAGGAACGCGGCGAATGCCTGCGCAACAATCTGGGGATTGCCTCGGGAGAGCGGCATGAGCTTTGCTATGCGATCCATGCGGAGCAGAACGCGATCATTCAGGCGGCGAAGCTTGGCGTTGCGATAGACGGCGCGACGATGTATTGCACACACCAGCCATGCTCGATCTGCGCGAAGATGATCGTGAACGCGGGAATTGTCCGTATCGTATACAAATACCCTTATCCGGATGATTTTGCCAAAAAGATATTTGAACTGGTGGATATGCAGATCGAACAATATAAGGACTGAGTTCCTGGGAGGTTTTTATGGTCGTAAAAGAGATCGTCAATTTGCTCAATGCCGAATTCCTTTGTGGGGAAGACAAAGCGGAAATGGAGATTCAGTGCGCCTGCGGCGCGGATATGATGAGCGACGTGCTCGCCTTTACCAAGCACGACGCTATTTTGCTGACAGGCCTTGTCAATAACCATGTGATCAGGACGGCAGAAATGATGGATATACAGTGTGTGCTTTTCGTTCGTGGGAAGCGACCGCCGGAAGAGATCGTGGATATGGCGAAGGAACGCGATATGGCTCTTCTAGCAACAGAGCAGCCGATGTTTTCGGCCTGCGGCGTGCTTTACGCAAGCGGTATCAAGGGCGGAATGCGGGAGGTATAATTATGATATACTCCCAAGAATATGATGTGGCAAAGGACGACTTTGTCGCAGCGGGTGAAGTATCTGCTGAAATCAAAGGCAAGCTGAAAAAAATGGGTGTTGACCCGATGCTGATCCGCAAAATTGCGATCGCCTCTTATGAAGCGGAGATCAATATGATCATCCACAGCTATGGCGGACAGATGAAACTCAGTATCGGCGACGATGGGATAGAGATCACCTGCAAAGACGTTGGCCCGGGCATACCGGATATCGATCTTGCGATGAAGGAAGGGTATTCTACCGCGTCCGACACCGTGCGCGAAATGGGTTTTGGCGCGGGCATGGG
>NZ_JAYFPU010000321.1:0-1978 GCF_034927525.1 Christensenella sp. | reverse complement strand
GTATGACGCGGTTGCGTCCGGCGACGAAAAAGACCTTGGCAAAATGCTGTATTTCGCCGGTAAGGCGATGTCCACAGCGGTTCCTTCTACAATGGGCACGCTCATGGCTTCCGGGCTGATGAGTGCGGGCAAAGAGCTCAGGGGCAAAGAGGAACTCGACGCAAATGGTGTGGCAACGCTATTCCAAGCATATTTTGACGGCGTTATGAATCGCGGCAGCGCAAAGGTAGGGGATAAAACCTTCCTTGACGGGCTGCATCCGGCGGTCGAATCCTTAACGAAGGATGCGGCGGCAGGCGCGGATATGAAGACAATGGCTGAACATGCAAAAAAAGCGGCGGAAGAAGGATTCCTTGCAACAAAAGGAATGCTCGCGGTGCATGGACGCGCGGCTACGCGAGGCGAGGCGTCCCGCGAATTGCTCGATCCGGGCGCAGCGGTTGCAAAGCTGCTGATGGAGGGTTTCGCAAGCGCGGTATCATAAGGGTACAACTCCAAGTATAGATGACGGAAAAGGCGGACAGAAATGTCTGCCTTTCCCTTTGCTAAGGGCGCTTGCTTCGCTCGCTTCACGGGCGGAACTTGCAGTTCCCCCGTGTGCCCCCTTTGCTCAAAGTTATTTTGCTGCGCGTCCCCGCTTGCAAAACCGATTATTCCTGACGAACGTAAAAAGATGGTGCGTGTATCGCTGTCTCAATCGCATACGGCAAAGGGCACGATGCCGCGCGCTATTGGCTTATTAGGAGCGTGCTGAATCCGGCGGAATCGCACTGGCGTTTGCAAGAGCGAGTTTTTGCGAAGCAAAACCCGAGCGATTGCAAACGGCTGCGATGACTGGCGGCAACAAGTATCAGTAGGAAGCTTGCGCGCAGACTCGGAATGCAAATAGCCATCTAAGACTGCGGCACGCTTGCTCCATAGAAAGTACAAAAAAACGCACCGCCGGCTGGCAATGCGTTTGAAAAGCTGATTTATTTTTTCTTGGGCGGGCAGGTGCTCTGGCGCTCTACCAGCCGCGACCCCAGCAGAATCTTGACATTGCTGTTGATCGGGTCTTCCTGCATGCGTTCACACAGCCTGCGTACAGCGCGCCTGCCGATCCTGCGCCGCGGCACGCGCATCGTGGTAAGCGGTGGATCAGAGATCGTGCAGTAAGGGATATCGTCAAAGCCCATGATGGAGATATCCTCGGGAATCTTATACCCGGCCTCCTGCAAGGCCTTCATTGCCCCAAGGGCGATCGTATCGTTGTCCGCAAAAGCCGCCGTCGGGAACTGAGCGCCGCTGCGAATGTATTCTTTCATGGAATCATACGCACCGTCAAGAGTAGGCGTCAGCTCAAATGTGCTGTTGCACGTAAGACCAAGCACTTCGCAGCAGTCATAAAAAGCAAGGCTGCGTTCGTGGAAATTGGATATCTCGGTGGCGCTTTTGAAATAAGCGACTTCCTTGTGTCCTAAATCGGCAAGGTATTTCAGCGCAAAATAGGTGGTTTCCTGATTGTTCATCACAACGCACTCATATGGCTCGCGCGACATCACGTTGTCAACGATGACCATAGGCGTTGCGACAGACTTCAAAAGCGGATAGTCGTCGGGATGGATCTCCGTCCCCAACAAAATAATGCCGTCGGAAGTGTCCTCCTGCAGGATGTTCAGTGCCTGCTTGAAACTACCCTTCACAGTGGTGATGATCAGGTTATATCCCATCTCGCGGCACTCGGCCTCCACTGCGTCGATGATCGTCGAGATAAAGCCGGCGTTCCCGTCCACGATCATGCTGTGGTCTTTGTACTTCAGGAAGCGGATATTCTTTAAGGGAACCTTGTTTTTGGGCGGAAGCTTATAATCATATTCTTTTAATATGTTTTGTACGCGTTTTCTTGTTTCGTCGCCCACACCGGGTTTATTGTTTAGTACAAGAGAAATGGTGGCGGGCGAAACGTTTGCAAGACGCGCAATTTCCCGGATTGTCATAA
>NZ_JAYFPU010000144.1:0-17486 GCF_034927525.1 Christensenella sp. | reverse complement strand
GTGGGATTCACCGGCTCCGTACTGCCCGCCTTCTGGGCTAACAGAATGAAGTCTGAGAAGCTGGATACCTTAAAGGTGACAGTCTTCTTGGCCCCATTGTAGGTTCCGGCCAGGTTTTCCAATAGCTTTCCATCTTTAATATGGGCGATCTTCACCGTCGGGTTATCGCCATAGGCGCTAAGATCTGCACTGATGGTAATGGTGATGGGTTGATCAACGGTATTTCCTTTTAAATCTTCAACATGGATGGCCAGAGGCAGCACCACATCCATGCCGGTGTTGGCTTCCTGGGCAATCGCTGCACTCCCAGTGTCTGCCGTGTCAAGAACCAGCTTGTAATCCAAGGTCAGGCCATCGGCTGTGACCTTGGTCCCATCGGCCAGGGTGGGCTGATGGCGCTCGGCTTCTGCTTTTTCCACAGCGGTGTTAAAGCTGTCGAGGTCTGCCTTCATTTCTTCCTGAGTGGCCGCATCGAGTTTATCAATGGCCGCACGGGCAGCGTCCAAATCCGCCTGGGTTAAGTGATTCTTCTTGGCCGTCTCCATGGCGGCTTTGGCATCCGCCATGGCCTGCTGGCGTTCTTTCTCGGTCAGCTGGGCATTGGTCTTAATGGCATCCAGGGCGGTCTTGGCATCGGCCAGGGCCTGGGTGACCCCAGCCTGATCCACTGCGGTGTTAATGGCGTTGGTGCCTGCGGTAATGGCCGCGGTGAGCTCTGCCTGCTGGGCTTCCCGGTAATCTGCCGGTTTTTTATAGCCTGTCAGGTCTGCAATGGCGGCGGTTTTCGCATCCGCCAGCGCTTTTGCTTCCTCTGCCGTATACTGGGCATCTGTCTTTAAGGCATCCAGCTTCTGCCGGGCCTCCTTTAGGGCTGCGGCGATGTCGGTTTTATTGGCGGCGACATCAATGGCGGTGTTCCCCGCGGTGATGATTTCGGCCATTTCCTTCTGCTCCGCTGCCCGGTAATCGGCTTGATCCTTATAGCCTGCCAATGCGGTTTTGGCATCGGTCTTGGCCTGGGCCAGCTCTGCGGCGGCTTTGAGTTCCGTCATCTTCGTAACATCGGCACTCAGCTTGGTCTGATGTGCGTCATCCACCAGGGCCTTTTGGACGGTGGTGAGGGCATCGAAGGCGGCTTTGGCTTCGGCCAGGGCGGTTTCATCGGTGAGCTGTAAATCTGCGGCTTCTGGCAGGGCATCGATTTTCGCGATGACGGCCTGTACGGCTTCATCCATTGCCGGTTGTCGACGCTGAACATCACTCAAATCATATAAGTTGACAGACCCGGCTTTAATGCGACAATAGGCTTCGAGCGCATAGGTCGCTTGCTGGGTAGCCATTTCATTGGGCCGTTGGTCAGTCAGTAAGTATTTAAAGCCTCCAGATTCTATGCGATAACGCTCTAGACTGGTAATGGGATTCGCACCCGCTACAGTAAATCCATGGTCTGCCTTTGCTATATCCAGCTTCAATGCCGATAATGCTGTGATGATTTGAGCATCGCTATTGCTATTCCCATATCCTGCTGCGTTATCCATTGTCGTTTTAAGATAGTCCAAAGCCTTCGTAACCGCAGTTTGAACTGCCGGGTGGGCTTCATCATTGTAGGGTGCCAAAGCCGTGAGACACATTGCAGTCATATCCGGACTGCCTGAACCGGTACCCCCAAGAGTAAAGCCTCCGCCTGCTTCATCCTGATACGTCAACAATGTTTCAAGCAGACGATTCCTGGACCAATTTGCCCCTTCGGGTACTACCGTCCCTTTTGCATCGAGGGCGATCAGTGCGAAAGCCACATCATTGGACCCCATGGTTGCGAGTTGATCGGAATAATTATATAATTTATCATAAAGATTGACGCCACGGACATCAGACGCATCGTAGCCGATGGACTCCATGGCTAAAATGACCCGAGATATCCGTGGACTTTTTCCCAAAGGATGCTTCGGCCACTTTTCCGGAAGCGCTTTTAATGTAAGCTTGAATGTTTTCTTCTGATACCGTCACTCCAGAGCGGGCTAATGCAAAGATGTTCCATTCATTACCATAGGCGTTTTTTCCAATGGCTTCACCCGAAAGATAGCTCTGGCCGCTTTCAATACCAGCCTTGGCTAACGCATCGACATCGACTTCCACAGCCTGGCCTGTCACTGTCACCGTAAAGCTCACAGGCTGCGCTCCACCGGTCGTATCCCATGGGGTTCCCGTTACTGTTACGGTTCCTTCTTTGAGCGGGGTGATGGTATGGTTTGTTTTTTTATAAGCATTCGTTGCTTCGATCCCGCTCTGGACCTGAACGATGCCTGCTTCACTATAAGTCCAATCCATACGCTGCTCAGTGCTATTGGCTGGGCTGAAAGTGATGGGCAGTGTTTTTGTCCCTTCCGAAAGCACCAAATTGATTTCGCTCTGATCCACGGCTACGGCTGTCACTTTGTTTTTATATTCAAAGCGAATTACGACATCTTTTTTCACCGCCGGATTAGCATTACTCGTGACAGTAAAACGCGCGGTTCCCGCCTTGACCGGCAAAAATCCATTTACATGCTCGACCTTGAAATAAGCAATCTCCGGATCATAGCTCGTCCATGTCACGCCACGGTTAGTCGCATTATCGGGTTTAACCTGAACATCGTATCGCTGCCCTATACCACTGTTATAGATCCCTGTGTACTCATTTCCATTGGGATTCCAATCATCAATGAAATAAGTGTCCTGCGTCGTGACTACCATATCTGTAACATTAATATACGCTGCTTCAACATCGAACTGCTTTTTAACCGCCGTATTGAGTAAACTGACAGTAATCTTCGCACTGCCTGATCCCGATAGATTAAAGGCGGTATTTTTTGTGCTCGTTCCAAAATTCACATTTGATGAATCACTGGTACAGGTAATCGCATAAAAGGGAACATCGACCAACAATTGACTATTGGCCCTGCGCCCCTTGACAACGATGGTCTTGGTCTCACTCTCCGTAAGGGCAAGTGGCGTTTTCCCCATTTCGACGCCATCCACATAAGCATACAAGACGTCGATGGTGCTGGGGATGATCTTCACCTGGAAATCGACAATATGCATTTCTTCCCCGTAAAGAGTACCTTCATCAATGACCCAACCCGTGGCAGTCCCCGTTTTATTCAACATGACTTCTCCAGTTCCCGCAAAGATATTAAAGGTACTGGTTCCACTTGTCGGATCCACTGTATTCTTCCAGTACGGGGTTGCCTGGCTACCTTCTAGTACAAAGCGGCCTTGGTCACTTTGTTCAAGAACGAACTGGCCATCCTCCCCTACTTCTTGTATCTCACCATTCTTGTACTGAAAATATACCTGAGGTGTCTGAACAGCAGGTCTGGCATCGACGGTTGTCCCGACGATATCGCCCGATGCTGCGGTAATCGTCGTGGTGCCCGTGTTTACACCCGTCACCCGTCCATTGGCATCGACCATGCCAATTGCCGTATCCCCACTGCGCCATTCAACCATTTAATTCGTAGCGTCTTGGGGAGATACCGTCGCCGTCAATTGAAGGGATTTCCCCATAACAAGGCTTTGATCCTGTTCATTTATGGTGATTCCGGTAACCGGAATCATACCTTCCTCCACCGTGATGATACAGTTTGCTGTTTTACCATTCACGGTTTCTGCAGTAATCGTCGTTTTCCCCACAGCATTCGCCGTGACAATCCCCATATCGGTGACGCTGGCGACAGCTTCGTCCCCAGAGGTCCATACAATGGTTTGATCACTCGCGTTTTCTGGAGAGACAGAAGCCACCAACGTCGTCCGGCCGCTGACCTTCAGTGTTGCTTCGGAAGGCGTCACCGTCACGCTATCTGGATCGACCACCTGCTTAAGCTCTGCAATCTTTTACTCTGCATCAGCCAGTTTTTTCAGCTTTGTCCCGTTGAAATCTGATCGATTCGCACGGATTAATGCCGTGTAGGCATTTCGTGCAATAATCACACCCTCTTCATCCGCTAAAGTTAAACTATCCACACCTGGCAAAGCATCAATCAGCTCAACGACCAGTGCTTGCGTGCGGGTGTTGAGCTCCGTCAGAGCGGTTTTGAACTCTGCCTTGGAAGCATCCTTGGCAATCATCGCTGCCATAGCCTCCACTTTGGTCTGGAGTGTGTTCAGGCTATTCTGCGCGCTTGAAGGATAATAGTCATAATCCTTTTTCATTTCCTGCAAACATTTTTGGGCCGATGTATAATCTTTTCCACTGTTTGCGCCGTACATTGATCCGGAATCTGGATAGCTTGATGAATATAATTGTATGAACTCCGGAAAATCATACCACAATCCAAAACCGAGCTGCGCATTGAGCTCAGGAGTTTCCTTTCTCAATACCTTACACTGTTTTGAACCAATGGCACATCCAAAACTGTAAAATTCTCTTGCATTTTCAAAATCAGCAGAGCTGAAATCTTTTTCTTCCACTGGCAGAACTTTGGATAATTCACGCATTCTTGCCATGATATTTTCTACACTTTTCACAATGACCTTAACCGAGGTGCTTTCCCCTGTACAGCTTACCGTAATGGTTGCTTCACCCTCGGAATGGGCCTTTATGGTATTTGTACTTCCCAGCTCATAGTGATCCGTTTTTTCGATTGTCGCTACTGCTGCGTTGCTGCTCTCCCATACTATGGGTGTATCTTGTAATGCATCAGGGCGGGTGACCACAGCCTTGAGGTCAGAATATTGAGTTTCCTCGCCATCCGTACTCAGAAAAACGGTATGAATTCTGGCATTATCACTATCCTCCAGAAAAAGCATTGGCCGTGCCGGATTCGTTGCGGCCCAAATTATCTCACAGGACAAGACGGCCACCCCGATTATCACTAGCCAACACAAAAGTGTCCGCCCTACGATATTGATTGATTTCATATATCTATCCATTTCCCTTCCATTCACGTTGTTTTTTTATGCTATTACTTACCTTTTTCCCTTCTCCTCGAGAAGGGGGTGTTAAGACATCTCGAGCGAAGCGGTAGGCTCATTATAAAATGAACCTACCGCTCACTGTTTCCTTTAATCTTGCTTCTGTTTCCGAACCAAAATTGCCATTCCACAGACAGCGGCAAAAATCAATATTCCTGCAAAGGCGGTATTTAAATTTCCTTCTGTGATACCCGTCGCTGTATTTTTAGTCGAGTTCGTGCCATCGGCCGCAATATTTCCGGCCCCAGTCGTATTCTCGATTGGTAATTTTTCCGCCATAACCATGAAGTCAGAGAAGCTCTTGGTGATGAAGGTCACGGTTTTGGCATTGGCATCATACTGGGCATCCAGAATCTCAACTTTACCATCTTTCAATACATGGGCCACCTTGATGGATTCGGTTTTATAACCGGTCAAATCACAGGAGATGGTGACCTGATAGCCATTTTTAGCCAATTCTGCTTTTTGATCATCCGTCATCTGATCTTCATTGATGCTGATGCCGATTCCCAGGACGAGGTCCTTCCCGGTGAGCTTAGCCTTGGCTTTTTCAATATTTTCCGTTGTCACTGTTTTGATTTCTTCCAGCGCGATGTTCAGGGGCAGCATCTTGCCGTCCTTATCACTAATGGCAGCGGCTAGCTTTTTGCCATCTTCCGTCGTGACATCCGCTGTTTTGGTATGCTGTTCCGCACTCTTAGTATTTAAAGCAGTGTCCATGGCCGATTTTTTGGCATCGGCTTTACCCTTCGCTGCTGGGCTGAGTGCATTGTAAGCGGTTATGGCTTCATTATAAGCATCCAGTGCCGTTTCAGATTTTTCATTGATGGCGCCAATGGCCTGGGACATCTTATCAATGACCGGCTTGGCTTCCGCTTCGGCCTGGAGGTCTGATATTTTAGCTTCGGCGGCCTTGAGGGTTTCCAGATTCTTCACATAGACCTTCTGATCAGCGGTTAGCGCTTCGTAGGCGGTCCGGGCTTCTGTTACTGCCGTTTCGTTTTCCAAGGTCAGCTGGTCTGCGGCGGGCAAGGCGGCGATTTGTGCATCGATTTTCGCTGCGGCTGCCTGATCTTCTTCCACCTTGTACTGGGCATCGGTCTTGATGCCGTCCAGGGCGGTTTTCCCGGAAGCTAAGGTTGTTTTTACTCTTTCTTTTGCTCCGGATAAATCGTTGTTGTCAATGGTAATGGCGCGGATTTGTTCGCTGTAGCTTTGGATGGTCTGATCGAGTTGTGCCTGTTCTGCATCACGATAATCTGCCTTATTTTTATAATTCTTCAGTTCCTCGATGGCGGCATCCTGAGCCGTTTTTAAGTCTGCGGCTTCTTCGATGTCATACTGGGCATCGGTCTTGATGGCATCGATGGTGGTCTTGGCTGCTGCCAAAGCCGTATTGATGCCTTCTAAATCAGTGGCCTGATTGATGGCTGCTTTTCCATCAGCAATGGCATTGGCTAAGAGCGCTTTTTCAGCATCCCGGTATAAATCCGCGGATTTATAGCTTTCCAGGGTAGTACCGGCGGTTTCCTTTGCCTGCTTCAGCGCAACAAGCGCGTCGTAGGTGCTGCGGGCATCCAGAAGAGTCTGGTAATTCGTGACCTGTGCCTGTTCTTCTGCGCTCAGGGCCTTATAGCCAGCTTCGGCATTTTCAATGGCGGCCTTGCTGTCCAGGGTAATGGTGCCAAGAGCATCAATTTCTGCTTCCAGTTTACCGACGGCAGAGAAGCCAACGGCCAAAATGTTCCCGGAATCATTTTTGTAGTATAAGGTGCCGTCGGTTCCAGCGATGATGCTGCAGGTGCAGTATTGTGCAAAGCCCTTGGCATCATAGAGATCCACTTTTTTAGCACTGCTTCCATCAGCTTTGGCTTCGATCATGGCGATGCCGCCAGGATTCATGTTATAGGTCGAGTAGAAATAGAGATTGCCATTACTTTCTTCATAGGCGGTGCTTAAAAGCATGGAGCACTGGGGATAGCCTACTAAATCTACGGTGTAAATACTATCCAGTGTCCCGGCGTCACAGGCGACGAATTTGCCGGCAGATCCGACACCGCCACCCATACCGAAGTAGACACGGCCCTTGTACACGACTGGCGTACTGGTGCTCTGTCCACCGATTTCCGGATAATTCTTCGATGTCAGGTTCGTGATGTTGCCCTGGGCATCCACATCCGCACGGCAGAGGTAACCGTTTTTCGTGGTGAAATAAATCTTCCCTGCGTCATAGGTGATGGTGGATCGCTGATCACCCATGCCTGTGAGCACCGTATCACTGATTAAATCGCCATTAATCCGATTAAGTGCCAATAGATGGCTGTCACCATTATAGCCATTGGCGCCGTCATCCGTCCCGATGATGAGGGCATCTCCGACGACCACGGAACCCGCCCAATAGAATCCACCGGCCTGGGTGTGACGCCAGGTAGCCGTTTTCGCTTCATCGGTCTTGCTGGCATCTTCATCCGATGCGCTCAGACAGACATAGTTTGCATCCTTTGCTTCAGAATTCCAGAATCCTGTGTAGAGGTAGCCATCAGCATAGGTGATGGGAGAAAGGGCTTGTCCCTTCAGGGGATCGGTATACACCCAGAGGGATTCCAGGGTGGTGGCATTGAAAGCCTGGACGGTTCCTCCGCCCAACTGGATGAAGATCATCCCATCCGCATAAACCGGAGCACTATAGGCAAAGCTGGGGCTTTGAACCATGTCGCCCTTTGCCAAAACCTTACCGGTCTGTAAATCCAGTTTGTAGATATTCTTGTTGACCCCGGTAATGAGGGTATTGTCTACGATGATCTGAGGGGTTGGAGATGCACTCCAGCCGGTTCCCAGTTTCTGGGACCAAAGCAGTGCCGCACCATCAGCGCTTTTCGGTGTCTTGGCCGTGGTAATACCATTGTTCTGGTCATTTCCCCGGAAGTTCTTCCAATCGGCACTGACGGAGGCCGGGTTGGCTGCTGCTTTTTCCAGGTTGACCGTCAGGCTGCCGCCAGCTGCCGGAACATCTCCGGTTTTTGCCACATAGCCGGTCTTGGTCACCGTATAGGTATAGGTCTGTGTTCCAAACATACCTTTGTACGTGCCATCAGCTAAAGCCTTCTGCTCAGCGCCTTGGGCATCGTAAACCTTGACCACTGCATCGCTGGGTGTGGTCGTGATTCTTAAGTTGGCCGCCGCTACGCGGTTTAATGCCAGGGTATAGGTTTTGCTAAGGGCCTTATCTCCGGAACCTGCCGTGACCTGGACATCAACCTTGTCCGCCGAACTGATATCGACATCCTTAGCACTCTGTCCATTGTAAGTCACGGTGTAGGCTGCATCCTTAGGCGTTGCCATGACTGAAAGGGTTTTGGCATCCTGTGGCAGCGTAACGGAGTAATCCGTAGTTGCCGATGAAAACTTCTTATCCAGGTAGACGGTGGCGTCATCCGCCTTTACAGATAAATTACTCAAAGTGGGCACTACATCCACATTCAGTACATAGGTTTGCTGCCCTTTATCGGATCCTTCCGGCGGGGTGACTACCAGCTGCAGCTGGTTTTTCCCAGGAACCAGGCAATTGGCCCATTTAGAACTACCGGAGGTCCAGGTGATATCCGCTTCTTCATTGCCCCACTTCAGTTTGACAGTGGCACCGCTTTCTTCTGGCATGGCACGGAAACGAAGTTGGTAGATACTATCGCTTTGTGCGGCCAGATCATAGCTGATGGTTTCAGCATCGAACAGTGGTGCTTCACCAAAATCATCGCCCTTATTCTGTAATAAGGTAGTGGTCTTATTAGGACTGGTGCTGGTGTGCACGATCAGGGATTTCAAATTGCTCGTGGCATGTTTTACTGTAACGGTGTAGGTTTCTGCGGCGACCTTTTCACCGCCACTATAGCCATTGTTCATAGAAGGCCAGCTGGGATCGCCATCAACGATGGTGATGATGCTGCCATCTTCAACAGGGATAGACTGGCTTCTGAGGTATTCTTTTCCTTCTGTCTGGGTTCCCAGATAGGTGTGAACCTGGAAATTCTTATTGGCAGCGGTAGGGGTGATTTTCACACTGGATACCCCTGCCGGAATGTTTAAGGTGTAGTTCTTTGTTTCAGCATCGAAGGCCGGGCTTAAGGTGCCGGCATCGGTTGTGAGGGCTGAAAGGGTTTTGGTATTATTACTCCAATCCCCGCCAACATCTGTTCCGCCGGTTTTAGAATACACGACCTTAATCTGCTGGCCATCCTTTAAGGTGCCATCCGCCGGCGTATATTGGTTGAGGGGGTTATTGGTAAACCAATCTTCGATGGTGGCCATCCAACCGGCATAGTCGGCACCAACGCCTGCGCCTAAACCATTAATTTTTGAAATATACCCACCTTTTTCTTCCAGGGTATAATCGCCAAGGGCTGTCTGCACGGCGCTTAACACCGTGGACGTAGATGTGATCTCCACATCCTTGTCCACCAGTACTCCGGTGAAAGCCGCACCCTCTGCCGCCGTTGCCTTTTGATTTTCGACGGTGACGTGGACGGTGCCGGCGGGCTTTGGTGCCTCAGGGATGGATACGCTTGCCGCTGTGTCTAATTTAGCTGTTCCCAGTGTAACCAGGATATCCCTATTACTGGTTGTTGGGTCTTTCTGGAATCCAAGGTCTCCATCGCCCAGGGTAATATCTGCCTTTGCTTTTAAGTTAAAGGTTGCGACGAGATATCCACCTTCTGATGACGCATCAATATAACGATAATTAGGCGTTTCATTCGTGGTCGTCAAAACCAGGGAATTGGTTGATTTATCTGCAATACTGAACGAGTAACCAAGGGTGCCATTGGTATCATTCTGACGGTACATATAGTCTTCATCGTCGTCAAAAATGCCGTTTTTATCAGTGCTTGAATAGTAACTTGTCGAGATATTATCTTTTAAACCGGCCCCAGCAGGTGCCAGCTTTTCAGTATTATATTTAAGCATCACCCCGACATCTGAAAATCCCGTATCTGAAATAATCAGCTTAACCGGAACGGTTTCCCCCTGGCTGTAGCTGGATTTGTCGACTTTTAAGGTCGCTTTGGAATGATCCGCAGCGAACACCGATATCCCCACGGCTGACAGCGCCATTAGGCAAATGATTAATACCGCTAAGATTCTTTTTTTCATTCTGATCTCCTTTTAATTAAATCTGTTTTCCAAAATTCGATTTTACCACTCGTAAATCGGATACATTGACAAAACCGTCAAAATCGACATCGCCATTTTGCCCTGTTTGGACGGATTGACCAAAGTTGGATTTTACGATTCTAAGGTCACTAACATTCACGTAGCCGTCCCCATCCGCATCACCAGTGACAGCAGAGGCTTCATCTAAATGGTTAAGGTTCGCTAGTGCTGCGTCCACATCGGTCTGTTTGGATTCGATATTCTTCAGCAGCGCCAAGGCATCGTCATACTTTTTCTGATTCTCACCATAGCTTAAAACCGAGGCTTTATCACTCATGGCATTAATTTCCGCCACTCGCCAGGTCAGGGCATCCTTATTGGCCGCCACGACAAGGGGTTCTGCTGAGCTCCAATCCTGGGGCTCGGCCAGATCCGCACCATAGCCATAAACGGTGAACTGCCAGCGCATGACGGTCCCTTCATCGACAAGGGCGTCTGACGCACTTGTGTTGATGAATTTGTTATTGACTGAAATCATCCAGCCTGACATATTATAAAAATCAAATTCTCCCAACCATCCATCATCCTGGGCATCCAGAGTTCCGCCTTTGGCCGCGATTGCCGCTTTAATATACTGGGGGCAGTCTGGGATTTCGCCCATTCCTGGATCGCCATCCTTTATCTGGGCCAGATAAAAGCTGCTGTCGATGGTACCAGTGTTTTCATAATTTCCTTGGCCTAACCGATCCGTAACAATTTTCGAGACACGCGTCCCTTTAGGGACCTTAATGAGGGTAGGCTCGATGGTGTACCCTTTCCCTAAGGTGAATTTTTCGACGGTCAGACAGACCGTTACCTGATCCGCTGTCCCCTCCTCCGCAAAAGCCAACGGACTTAAGCCGCCTAAAAGCAGGAGTACCGCCAGGCCCAAGCACAGAATCCTCTTCCAATTCTTCATAAATTACCCTTCCTTCCATTATTTCTATATTTGGTTTTTTTCAAAATCATTTATTCCTCCATCAATCCATACTTCAGCTTGATCCGTTCCAGCTTCTCAATCATGGGCTGGGAGAAGATGGATAAAAAGAAGATGGTGGCGATGGCATGGACCAGGTCAAAGGGCAGACCCGTGGCCAGGTAGGATAAGACCACCGGCCAGCTCAGGGACTTGGACCACATCAAGGCGGATGCCAGATTCATGATGGGTCCAAATATGCAGAGGGCCGTTATCCCGCCAAAAATGCATAAGGGCAGCTTACTGGTACCCAGCCACCCCCGCTTAAAGCAGATACCCGCTAAAAACCCGATGATGCCGAAGGCAAACATCTGCCAGGGTGTCCAGGGCCCCTGTCCGAAAAAGAAATTGGACACGAAGCCGGTGACCGCGCCTACCAAGAAGCCAGACTCCCCGCCAAAGCAGACCCCGGCGATGATGACAAAAGCAATAATGGGTTTGAATTGGGGAAGCATGAAAAATGCGGCCCGGCCGGACACGGCGATGGCCGCCAGTGTGGCAATGACCACCAGCTCTCGGGCCTGGGGCTTCCGGCCTTCAAAGGAAACCAGAAAGGGGATCATGGTCTCGATAATGATGACCAAGCTGACGATATAATATTTCCGGTCGCCCCCAAAGCGGATCCCCGCCCAAATGGTCAGGGGAATAGCCACCAGGATCATTGCAGCACACAGCCAGGTCCGCTTTCCGATGCGGTGGTCCTTGGGTGCAGCCACCGGCGGCCCGGCATCCACATGGGGTTTTAAATACTGGGTTCCGATGACCACAAAGATGAAGCACATAAAGACACTGGAATAATATTTGCTGCTCCCCAGGTAGGTAAAGCAGAGCCAGCTTCCGCCGGCACAAGCCAGCAGGATGGCGGTCCAGACCAATAGTATTTTCTGCTTCGTCGGGCGGTTATCCCGCAGGCGTTTACGCACCGGGGGTGCTGCCGGACCTGGGCTTCCGGTGGAGGACGTCCCCACTACCTTCAGCACGGCCTGTCCTTCGACCGCCTTTAAAGCGCTATTTTTTCCGTTCGTTGCCACGTCGGTTCCTCCCCTGCATTTTCCTGGCACAGCGCAATGACATCCTCCGCCGTCACGGCGTTTTTAAACAGATGGCGGTTCATGCGGTTGGCCGAGGTGGTGTAAAAGCTGTTGCCCGCGAAAAATTCCCGGGGGCGGCCGGTGGTCACCAGGCTGCCGTCGAAGAACAATCCGCACCGATCGGCGAATCGAGCACAGAATTCCACATCGTGGGAAACCATGATGATGGTGACTCCCTGGGTTTTTTGCAGGTTTTTCAGGATCATCCCCAGTTCCAGCTTATAGTGGTTATCCAGCCCCTTGGTGGGTTCATCCAGAATCAAAACCTCTGGCTTCATGAGAAGGATTTTCGCCAGGGCTAGGCGCTGCTGCTCCCCTCCGCTTAAATCATAGGGGTGCCGGGCCAGTAAATCCTCCAAATGGGTGAGCCCGATGACTTCATCCACCCGGGTATCCTTTTCATCAATGGACAGCTTTTTTTCATTGAGCATTTCGTATAAATCCAGCTCCACATTCTTTTTAACGAAAAGGCTCTGGGGGTTTTGGGGCATGACCCCTAGGATCTGCTGGTAAAGTGCCACCCGATCGTATTTTTTCAGGGGCGTGCCCTTGAGCTTGATCTTCCCCCGGTAGGGTTCCCGGATGCCGGAAAGCAGGGAGAGGGTCGTTGATTTTCCGGTGCCGTTCCCCCCCACCATACAGAACATTTCCCCCCCATAGATATCAAGGCTCAGGCCCCGAACCACATCCGGCAGGTGCCGCTCATACTTGAACCACACCTCCTTCATGCTGATAAGCGGCTCTTTGCCCTTCTGGGGAATGGCAGATTCGGGCAGGGGGCTTTCCGCCACAGCATCGATACCGATGGGCTGATCCTTTAAATAGCCATCGATCCATCGCCGACCCTCCCGGACGGTGATGGGCCAATCCTCTAAATCATCGGCTACCCCGGCGCAGATCTGCATGGGGGCCGGCATGGCCACGAACATATCGTGGCCCATGGCTTTTAAGTGGCTGCCCACCCGCCTCGGGGTATCGCAGGCGACGATGCGCCCGCCGTCCATCACCACCGCCCGGTCAGCAGCCGGCAGGACTTCCTCCAGCCGATGCTCGGATAAAACGATGGTGGTCCCCAGGTCCCGGTTGAGCTTTTTGATGGTGCCTAAGAAGTCCGCCGCGGCGATGGGGTCCAGCTGGCTGGTGGGCTCATCCAGAATCAGGAGGCTGGGCTGAAGGGCCATGATGGAGGCCAGGTTGAGGAGCTGCTTCTGTCCCCCGGAAAGCTCGGTCACATTGCGCATAAACCAGTCCTGTATGCCAAAGTAGGAGGCCATCTCAGCCACCCGCAGACGGATGGTCTGGTTGTCATATCCCAGGCTTTCCAGCCCAAAGGCCAGCTCATGCCAAACCTTATCGGTCACAATCTGGTTATCCGGGCTTTGGAGGACATAGCCAATCTGGGCGCTCTGGGTGCGATCATCCACCGCTGTAAGGGGTGTCCCATTGAAGATCAGCTGGCCATCCCGGTCGCCATGGGGAGTCAGGACTGTTTTGAAATGGCGCAGCAGAGTGCTCTTCCCACAGCCCGATGCCCCGCAAAGGACGATGAACTCGCCTTGGTCAATACAAAGATTGATATCATCAAGGGCCAGTTTTTCGGCTTCGGGATAACTAAAGGTCAGATGTTGGATATCGAATAATGCCATGGCTGCTCCTTACTTTCGCTGGCAGCTGCACCTTTAGTCAGCTGCTTCCATTTAATGCCCTCTGCCACATCGACAAAGACCGGCATGAGGCAGAAAACCAGATAAATCACATAAACGCTGATGGACAGAGGGGTGAAGGCCGAGTATTTAATGACCGGGTTGTAAGAGGCGTAGGCTAAGCCACCCATCACCCCACCGGTGACGATAAGGAAAAGGACCAGCATGATGCCCCCCACCCATTTGTCCCGGGTATCGAAGGTAAAAATGGAGAAGCTGGTCCGCCCCTTTAATCCATAGCCCCGGGCCTTCATGGAATCGGCGGTGTCAATGGCGTTTTCCAGGGCCCAGGTCACCATGATGGACAGGATGTTAATGGCATTGCGCGCCCGCTGCCAGACATTGCCAGCGCCGATATCCCGACCGATGCATTTCTGCCCCTGGGTGATGACGGACAGCTGGGCCTTGAATTTCGGCACGAAGCGCAGGACCATGGAAAGTACCAGGGAGAGCGCCGGAATCACCCGTCCGAAGAGATAGATGAATTTATCCGAGGTCATGATGGTGTTGTAGCAGGCGAACCAAACAATGACCTCGATGAACATGACGGCCATGACTATCCCGTAAACAATGGATTCCAGGGTCATGGGATTACCTGTGGGCCAGTAACCTAAGATGGTCACTCCCCCGTGGTTAAACAGGGGATTGATGAGGGCCACTAAGAACAGCATGGGCAGCATGCCCACCAGATTAAATTTCAGGGAGCGGCGGGTCCCCAGCAGAACCAGGGAATAAATCACCGCCCCCAGCAATGAGATCACTAAAAACGCCGGGTGGTTGAAAAACATTGAGAACAGCAGGACCACCGCGAAGTAAAAGAAATTGATGACCGGATGATAGGTTGAGAAGGCATCTTCCATCGTGCCACCCTAAAAGTGTTGGCCGAGGTCTGCCCCCAGGTCACAGGTATAATTCCAGGTGATGGTATCCCCTTCTTTGACCAGGTAGCGGCTGCAGCCGTAATTGGGGTACCAGCCATTGACCTCGTACATCCACCCGGAGACCTCGCCGCAGTCGAATTCGTACAGGTTGTTGATGCCTTCAATATAGTTGGAACCGTAAATGGGAGTGTAGCTGTATTCCATCTGGATGCCCGCGTTGCGCATTTCCCGGGCCAGCACATCGTAGACCATCTCACCCGGATGATAGGCCACCTGCTTATAGGCGAAGATGGTGCCATCCTTGGGCTGATAGGGTTCCTTTTCCGGATTGAGGTAAGGATAATACTGGGCTTTCCAGATATTATCGCAGCGTACCTCCAGGGTACAGTATTTGGTGGTGCCTTCATCAATGGTGACATTGGCCGGCTCCACCGGGCCAGGCTGCCCCGAGGGGATTTTATCCAGCTGGGTATTATAGCCGTCCATGGCACCGGAATAATTGGCGTCCTCATCGATGATGTTCTGCTTCTTCGCCTGTCCCGCAGCTTTAGCTGCCGCCTTTTCTTCATCCGTCAGCACCACGGTTTCCGTTCCCAGGGTTTCCCCCTCCACCTGGGTGCTGGACACGAGGTAGAACTGTCCTTTGGCCACGGTAAGGCCAAAGTTGACCTGGGTGGTTTCAGTACTATTATCCATTTTAACGGTCCCCACCTTATTAAGGTTCGTACCGTCTAAATTGTACAGATCAATGCTCTGGCAGTCCCACTTGGTGGGCAGGACCAGCCGCAGGTTATACTTTCCGGGAACCCCGGGGTTATCGGCAAAGTTGAAGCCCTGGACCTGAACGGAGCTGGTGGCCGCCTGAACCTGGGTGGCCACATCGTTATTCAGCCCCATGGCGATATTGAAATCCATGGGGGTGGAAATATCCGCGCCATTGAAGGTCCAGACATAATTGACATTATCCACCGTCCCGGGGTAAATATCTGTATTGACCGTATTTTTCAGTTCGTCAAAGAAAGCTTTTTTAATGATTCCGCCTTCTGGATAGGCATACTGTTCCGTTTTCCCCCCAGCATTACTGACAGTGGTTACCGGATTATCGCACCCGGCAAGGGTGACGGCCATCCCGAACAGGATGAACAGCGACAACAGCACCCCAAAAATCTTTTTCTTTTTCATTTTTACATCCTCCCTCTTTTGTGCTTTGGCCACTTGCGGCCTGATCCTACATTTTTAATTTTTTCCGGTGGCGGACCTCAATGGCGATTAAAAGGCCGATACTGTAAAGGACTGCCATGGTCCCCAGGCCAATGGCGAAGGGCGCCGCTCCGGCTTTTACCTTTTGTCCCAGCTCATACCAGAAGGAGGTCAGGGTATCCGTCCCCGTTTTCAGCTTCCCGGTTCCTGTAATATCGACCATGCCAATACCGGATTGCCCTAAGGTAAGGCCGTGATCTACGATTTTACCTGATGTTCCCGTGGTGTTTATGCTTTTTCTCGTACTGCTGAAGCTTCCACTGGCGCCGGCATCGCTGATGGCGGACGATCCGGTCCCAATGGACGCCCCCCCTGAACCACCTGGCGTTACCATAGACTTGTTCTCTGAGACATATCCGAAAATACCCGTATCCGACGTCTCAAAGGTCACATAGCGCCGATCCACAGAAATGGTCATATTGGTGGTCTTAGCCACCACCTCATCGCCAATGGTATAGCCATTGACCTTGACACCCGCCAGCATGGATTTACTGGTTTCAGGCACCTCCATCTGAATTTTAATGGGGTCCACTGGGTGATAGGCCGTTGTCAGATCATCTGCCAAAGTATTGGTGAGGGTGATGTCATTGACCTGGAGCAGGTTCTCCCGATTACCCAGACTGCTTTCTATTTTCTTCACGGTTTCTTCATCCAGATTCTCCACGCTCAGTGCCACATACCAGGGCAGATCACTGTAAATGGTGAAGGTTTTGGGGTAAACCCGGCTTCCATCCACATCGGAATAGGTCTGAATGACTCGCTGGTTGATGTTCTTTACGGCTGCCTGGCAGTAAGCCAATTTCTGCTTTTCCGCCGTGGTCAGCAGGGTCTTGTCCAGATAGGCGGCTTCCGCCGGGGTAAGCTGTGCGATGGCCCGACTGACGAAGACGACCGCATCACGATCCGCCGCCTTAAAGGCTCCCGGGGAGGGTAGATTCTGAATCCGTTCCTGTATGCCGGATGGCGTCATCCCCTGGTAAATCTCGTAGGTGGCGGTTAAGGTGTGGGTATGATCCACCGTCACGGATGCCGTCACCGTCGCCCGGGACGCATCGTCTCCCATTCCCATGGCGGCAAGATCCGCGGCACTCAAGGTGCTGGCATGGACGGTGACATTGCCTTCGGCATCAACCTCTGCCGTTTTTTCACTGGTGTGGTTTTCCACGCTCCAGGTCACGGCACTGACATCCGGCGTTCCGGTGGAATCCACACTGGCTGAAAGCTTGATTTTTGATTCTTTCTCAGATGAGAAAACCCCCTCCTCCGCATTAAGATACATCCCCATCACCGTCGCCGGTTCGATTTCAATATCCGTCATATCAAAAATCTGGGTTTTATTTTCTGATACCCGCTGATGGCTGATCAGGGCTTCCATCCCCTGGTCCGTAGCCATGGCATCCCGGACGCCGGCGGCGGCACCGCCATTATCCCCTCCTCC
>NZ_JAYFPU010000322.1:0-2138 GCF_034927525.1 Christensenella sp. | reverse complement strand
AAACCGTTAATACCAACTTTAATAGCCATAATAGAAATATCCTCCTAAAAAATATTTGATATACATTAAACTTTTGCGTACATCTTACATTATATTTGATTCCAGTGCGTTTTGCAACAGCTTTCGATCACTTTTTCACAGACAGAAAACCACCAGTCCGGCAACGATCAAAATGTTGCCGATGATCTTCTTTTTTGTTAACTTTTCCTTTAGAATCCCACAGCTCAGAATCGCAACTATTACAAATCCTACCGACTCGATCGCAGGACCATACTTGTAATCCATTCCCGTATATGCCCATACTGCAAACAGCATAGACACTAAAAGCATGACATATCCCAGAATAACACGCCAGTTAAGATACTGCTTCCAGAAGCCACCATACTCAATGTTGGCGCTGGTTTTCAATAAAACTTGTGAGAATGCGGCAATCGTTACACCGCATAACAT
This sequence comes from Christensenella sp., assembly GCF_034927525.1. Lineage (NCBI taxonomy): Bacteria > Bacillati > Bacillota > Clostridia > Christensenellales > Christensenellaceae > Christensenella > Christensenella sp. The sequence goes on along the minus strand of NZ_JAYFPU010000322.1, from coordinate 1,688 downwards.
AATAATAAAACTGCTAACGCTCAGCATCTGTATTCACCAACATCGCGCCCGCAATAATCAAAGCCGTACCGATTACATTGTACACGGTGATCCTTTCCTGAAAAATAAGCACCGCCCAAACCATCGACCATATCGTGGCAAGCGAACGATTGGCATAAGCCACATGCAAATCAAATTTTTTAAGCGCCTGCTGCCAAAGCAACGCATATACACCTAATACCGCGACATCCAAAACAACAAAGATAATGAACATCGTGGACATAAATGCATTTCCATTTGTCGCCATCTTTCCGAACACGCCGGAAAAAGTATATACAATGATGATCAATTGCAAGAAAACAATACTTCGCCAGTCTGTTTTCTTCCTCGTTTGCTCCATACTCCCTAACCTCCTCAGCACATTCTATGCTACTTTTTTGTTTTCCGTCTGTCAATAGGCCTTTTCATGAACATTTCCCTGTTTGGGCGGTTGTTATTTTGCCCATCAAATAGTATAATTATTTTGTCTTAGCATGTATCAATATTTTTAAGGAGGATTTTGTCATGCCATTAGTTACCACGACAGAAATGTTTAAGAAGGCTTACGACGGCGGTTATGCCATCGGCGCTTTCAACGTAAACAACATGGAGATCGTCCAAGGAATCACAGGTGCCGCAAAAGAGCTCAACGCACCGCTGATCCTGCAGGTCTCCAAGGGCGCGCGCAACTACGCAAACCCAATCTATCTCACCAAGCTGGTGGAAGCGGCCCTTGAGGATACCGGCCTGCCGATCTGCCTGCATCTTGACCACGGCGACAGCTTTGAAACGTGCAAATCCTGTATCGACAGCGGTTTCACATCCGTCATGATCGATGGTTCCCATCTTTCTTTTGAGGAAAACATTGCTGTTACAAAACGCGTGGTAGAATATGCACATGACCGCGGCGTTGTTGTAGAGGGCGAACTCGGCCGTCTTGCCGGCGTAGAGGACGAAATTCAGGTATCCCACGAAGATTCTTCCTACACAAGACCGGAAGAAGTATACGAGTTTGCTACTAAAACAGGCGTTGACAGCCTTGCGATCGCGATCGGCACGAGCCACGGCGCGTTCAAATTCAAAGGCGAACCCGTACTCCGCTTTGACATCCTTGAGAAAGTAACAGAGATCCTTCCGGGTTTCCCGATCGTTCTTCACGGCGCATCTTCCGTTATTCCGGAATTTGTCGATATGATCAATGAATACGGCGGCAGTATGCCTGGTGCACAGGGCGTTCCGGAAAACCTGCTTCGTCAGGCAGCACAAAGCGCGGTTTGCAAGATCAATATCGATTCCGATCTTCGCCTCGCAATGACAGGGACGATCCGCAAGCACTTTGCAGAACATCCGTCCGATTTTGATCCGCGCCAGTATCTGACGCCTGCGCGTGACGCGATCAAAGCAATGGTTGCACACAAAATCGTAGATGTTCTTGGCTGCGACAACAAAGCATAAATTTAACAAAATCAAAAAAGACCTTTGCAATATGCAAAGGTCTTTTTATGTTCCAATCAATATCCATTCGGGTTCTTGCTCTGCCAGTTCCAGCTGTCCCGGCACATAGCGTCGATATCATATTTCGCCGTCCACCCAAGCTCTTTTTTTGCAAGCGAAGCATCTGCGTAACAAACAGGGACATCGCCTTCCCGCCGCGGTGCCATTTCATATTT
>NZ_JAYFPU010000125.1:0-17045 GCF_034927525.1 Christensenella sp. | reverse complement strand
AAAACGGAATAAACATAGAAATGGTAAATAAGTTGAATATCAAAGATGCATGCTTAAGATCCATAAAACACAGCGCATATGACGCAAGAATGCTTGTAAAAATTTTACTGGCCGTAACAATGACCGCAATAATCAATGAATTTAGCAAAAAACGTAATACAGGCAGTGAATCAAAAGCCTTCGTGTAGTTATCCAATGTCGGATTCGTCGGCACGACATTAAGTCCTGAAGAAAATATTTCAGGTAGTGTTTTAAATGATGTACCCACCATATATAAGAGAGGATAAATCATTATGACGAGTGCAATAATCAATATCAGATGATATTTCCATTCGCCCTTATTTCTGATTCTTATATATTCCCTACCACTAATTTTCATAATGCACCCTCTTTTCTAGCCGTTTCTGTAAATACAATACCAGCAGGAAGATAATCAACGATATGATAGCGACTGCCGCCGCGCGTCCTGTCTGGAAAAACTGAAATCCATATTGGTAAATCAGGTATACGAGGTTTGTACTTGCCATATTTGGGCCGCCCTTTGTGATCATCTGAATTGGTGTAAAGACGTATTGCAGCCCCATTACAAAAGTAATAATAAATACATACAGTGCCGTTGGAGACGTCAAGGGAACCACGATCTTCCAAAATATCTTCCAGTTAGACGCCCCCTCCAGCTTGGCTGCTTCCAGCAGCTCTATGGGTACTTCGACGATTGCCGCCAGAAATACGATCAAGTTATATCCAAAACATCGCCATGCAGTCGTAATAGAGAGTACGAGAATGACATATCCTGGTGTTGTAAACCATTGAGGCGATTCGTGCCCAAAGGCGCGAAATATCTCCGCAACCGGACCAGAAACAGAGTTGAACAACCACATAAACACAATGGCCGCTACAGCCAACGAAAGCAGACTTGGAAAAAACATTAGAGCTCGGTATCCCTTGTTTCCTTTTGTAATAAGTTTACCCATAATATAGGAAAAAAAGTAAGGCACAACAAAACACATCCCCATCATCAAGGCTACATAAATCCCGGTGTTTCCCAATGCTTTCCAAAATCCCGTATCCTGGAATACCCCCACATAGTTATCCGCACCCACAAATGTTTTCACTGGCGATACCATGTTCCACTCCATCGTACTCAGATAAACATTATAAATAATCGGCCACACCATAAATACGCAAAAAATCACTATGGCCGGCAATAGATATAATAGTTTTTCTAACTTTTTTTTCTTTTTAAAGATTTCCAGCTGTATTGTTTGTTCATTCTTCACGATCCACGCCTCCTTCTCTTATATTCGCTTAATAAGCAATTTCATTTACAGCTCTTTGAAAACAACAATTGTTATTTGTCGGGATAACGCCTCCAATATACTGGTCGCATTAAAATTTACCCCGACTTTTAGCGAGAGCCTCACCTGGAGGTTCCCCGCTTTCGATACATGTCTTGGATCATCATCAATGTCCACGTTGCGCACATCACCCCCGCATACCCTCACAGTATCCAGCAGGCAAGGGATGTCTTCCGGCCTCTCGATTTCGACCAGCAGTTCCATTCTGATCATCGTCGAGCTGCGGCCTTCCCAGTTGTGCATGATCGCGATCGTCACCACCATGATGGCCGTTACCAGCAGCCCGCCTTCAAAATATCCGCCGCCATATGCAAGTCCCACGCACGCTGTCGTCCATAGCCCGGCCGCTGTTGTCAGTCCAGTGATCCGTTTTCCCGTCACCAGGATCGTTCCGGCTCCTAAGAAGCCGATCCCGCTGATCACCTGCGCCCCCAGACGCGCCGGATCGGCGTTGGGGCTCACGGTCGATACAAGGTAGTGATCTGTGATCATCACGATGCACGCCCCAAGCCCCACCAGGATATGTGTCCGCAGTCCTGCCGCCCGGCCTACACGTCCTCTCTCAAACCCGATGATCCCGGCCGACAAAAAGCATAACGCGAGGCGGACTACGATAGACAGAAATGAAAAATCGCGTATCGTGTCAAAAAATTCGATCATTGTAATCCCCCTCCTTCCTGTTTCCTGGGCTCATTTTTACCACACAAGCTTTCCTTTTTCCAGCAATTCGTCCTGCTCTCTGCGCAGTCCAAGGATATATGACGACTGGTCGAGCTCCACCATGTCATAGGTGATCAGCTCCCCCTTTTTGACATCCTGTTTCATTTTCGTATTTTTATTGACAAGTCCCAACGGCAGCGCGTTCTTCGCCTTCGCTTCCTTAAATTCGTAAAAGCCGCCGTATACGGTGTAGCCGCCGATCCCGTCCAGCGTACTGCCTGCTTTCAGGTCAACCTTTGCGATCGTCGTTGTTTCCGCGTACGGTGCGCCCAGTTTTGGTACAATACTCGGTACTCCATGACACACGATGCGCGCTACCGACATCGGTGTTTCCAGACTGGTCAAATGATACGGCCTGAACAGGGTATAGTTTGGCCCCGGGCCTACCTGCAAATATGTCATTTCAGCACGTACCTCAGGCAATTTGCTTGTCACGATCGCATATACGCCCGGCGCGACCCCGTTGATATAATCCACCACCTGATACCTATCCAAAATCCCGCCTTCGCTTTTCAGGCGGTATACCTGATCCAGCTCCTTGACTGTCGATTCATATCCGCTTCCGTTGGTGAACGCCGGCAGAAAGCCCGTCGCATTCGACATCGCCGTCATTTCCACCATCGTTTTTGTTCCATCCTTGAACGCAGTCAGCATTTTCGGGCTCATTTGTTTGCGCGTCGCTTCTTCCAATGCAGTGTCCGGGTTACACGACAGGTCAACCTTGTTGTTCTTTCCTTTGCCGACCACCAGCACGTCAAAGCCCAGCGCCGTAGCAAAATCGTATAACTCCATCACCGCGCCCGGCTCGTCACCCGCAGAACCCGAGTAGATCACGCCTTCCTCTTTTGCCATCTTATAGAGCAGCGGCCCGACCACCACGTCAGCCTCTACATTCAGCATCACGATATGTTTGTGCGCTTTGATACTCTTCACAGCGATCTGCGCCCCGATCTCCGTTACGCCCGTCGCATCCACAATGCACGGAATCCCGTCTGCTTCAATCGCTACGCCCGCATCCTCCGTGATCACGTACTTCCCTTGCTTGATATAGTCACTTGCTTCCGCTCCGCTTTTCGCTTCGCGGATCATTTCTTCCGGAACACCTGCATGGAGCAGAGCGTTGCGCGCATTGTCAAGCTGTATATCCGCTACGATCGACGGAACCATGCCCTTCATCAGGACGACCTGGCTCACCATGCCTCTACCCATCTGACCTGCGCCGATCACGGCTAATTTGATGGGGTTCCCCTGTTCCTCCAGCCTTAGAAGTTCTTCACTCATTCCAAACATTACCATTTCTCCTTTTATCTGTCGTTTTCATACCTATATGAGCACCCCAAAGGGTACACAAAAACACTTCCAATCTTTACGTTGGATCATTGAATCGAATTAGTCTAAACCATGAGTTTCAAAACGATTGTTACTGCAGGGCTCTTAGCCAATCTCCAGTTTCTGTTTTATTTTTTCCAAAAAGGAATACGGCACAGCCATATCTCCATACCCTTTGCCCATACACAGCCCCGGCTTGATTTCTCCGTGAAAATCGCTTCCACCGGACTCCAGAAGGCCATACCTGTCGGCAAGGTCTTTTGTTGTTTTCTTCCAAAAAACATCATATTCGCCATGCTGCGTTTCCAGTCCGTCCACGCCCATCTCCACAAGCTGTTCGAATATGCTGATGCAATGCTTAGGATCGTCTCTGTCAATTTGATGCAAATGTGCTACGAAGGCCAGTCCTCCAGCCGCATGTATCTGCCGGATAAACACTGCCGGATCAGGCGTTTCCCTCTTTACATATCCGGGCTTCCCCTTGCTGAGATAGTCCCTGACGATATCTTTGGGGAGCGCCTCATTAAAATGCTTTTGCACCAGCACTTTCGCAATATGGCCACGAGCGATCGCCCTGTCGCCGTACTCCTTAAAATCTTCCTGCGAGATGCAAAACCCATTTTTGCTCAACTTATCGATCATCGCTATGTTGCGCTCCCGGCGGCTGTGCGCCATTTTTGTCAGCTGCGTGACCATTTCCGGATATTTGGGATCAAAGTAAAGGCATACAAGATGCACGTCACAATCATCCACAGAAACCGAAGTCTCTATACCCCTGATCGTTTCGACACCCAATTCCCGTCCCGCCTTCATAAACGCATCGAGTCCCTCTATCGTGTCATGGTCTGTTAGCGCGATCGCGCTAAGGCCAATTTCCTTTGCCATGCCAACAATTTCGGTCGGTGAAAACGACCCATCTGATGCCATACTATGAAGGTGCAGGTCTATCGTTCTCACTTCTTTTCTTCCTCCACATTTTGAAGTATGCTTCCCATAAAACAGTGATGCTTTTTGCTATGTCATTGAATGATATTATCTAAAATTTCTTTTGCTATCGCTATTTCCTGCACCGGATCGCCAGTGACCGATACACGAAACGTGTCCCCAATACCATCCAGCAGCAGTGCGCCCAGTGCAACTGACGATTTGATGATCGCATTGTTGCAGGTTCCCGCTTCCGTAACGCCCAGATGTAAAGGATAATCCAATATCTTTGAAATCTTTCGATACGCCTCCACACACACGTTTACATTTGACGACTTAATGGCAACGACAATATCCGTGAATCCCTGTTTTTCTAAGATACGGATGTTTTGCAGCGCACTCTCGATCAGCGCATCTGCGGTTGGCTTGCCATACTGCTCCAGCACATCCGCCGGGATAGACCCGGAGTTTGCCCCCACGCGTATGGGGATGTGGTGCGCTTTGGCAGCATCTACAACAGAGACGATCTTATCTTTGTCACCAATATTTCCGGGATTGATCCTTATTTTATCCACGCCGCACTCGATCGCAGCGACTGCAATATGTGCGTCAAAATGTACGTCTGCGACAAAGGGAATTCGGATCGCGTCTTTGATCGCCGGAATGCAGCGTGCACATTCCTCGTCATATATAGCACTCCTTACGATCTGGCACCCTGCGTCAGTCAAAGTCTGTATCTGCGCGACCGTCGCCTCTATATCCTTTGTATCTGTTTTTGTCATAGATTGTATCGCGACCGGATTTTCTCCGCCGATTGCTACATTCCCTATTTTCACAACTTGCGTTTTTTTTCTCATATGACGACCCCGTTTACGCGTATGCGTTTTCCATATCGCTTACGCACATGCGATCAGGCTTCTTTTCAGGCGAGATTTTCATGTTTTCCGGCATTGTTCCAGTACCCCTTGGCATATTTTTCGTTTTCATTTTTTATTTACGAAAATATTTTTGCGCATTTATGCTTTTTCGCGAGAATCGCTTCCTACGCTTCCGCAAGAAAATCTGTTCGCTTTCTCCAAGAGCAATCTTTTTATTCAATTTCATATCTGATGCTTTAAATCGTTGTATTTCTGCGAATTATTTGATATTGTGTATTTGTGGGCAGCGCCCGCTGCCGCTTTGCATATGTCTGGTCGATTTCATTGTAAAGAATCATTGTTTTATAATTTATAAGCTTATTTTAACCGAACGCTTTTTGTTTGTCAATCTGTTTTTTGAAATTTTTTTAATATTTATATTTTATTTATGAAAAATATTTTCACGGTATTATTTCCTGTATTTTTTACCTTTTCCTAAGCATCCAATAAAAAAAGCAGGCTTTTCAGCCTGCTTTTTTATTCTGTTAAACAGATATCGTGGCATTCCCATAGATGCGGTTCGTGATCTTCTCTGCACAATCCTCTATCTGGCCTTCCTCTACCGCAAGCTGCACTATGCTATAACGCTTGCGCACCTGATACGCCTCCAGCAGGCTTTCATAAAGCAGCTCGCGCATAATACCGATATCGGTAGGCAGCACCGGTGCCGCTACCAGCTGAAGCAGCTTTTCCATCGTCTGCCTCTCCGGGCAGATTGCGGCCACACTTTCCGGCAGCTTGTCGCGCATCATTTCAAAAAGCTCGGCAATCAGCGGTGTAGCGATCCCCACCTTGATCCCGTGCAGCTCCGGATAGCAATCATGTGCAATGTAGTACATTTCCCAATAATGCGATAACATATGTTCTGCGCCCGATGCAGGACGCGATACGCCAATCAGCCCCATTGCCACACCCGACATAATAAGCGCCTCCGTCAGGTTGCGGATTCCTTCAACTTCACGTCGCCGGATCCCTTCTGCATGCTCGACCACCTTTGTCAATGCCACCCTGATCATCTCCGCACATGTTTCACAATAATATTCTCCCACGTTCTCTCTTGCAAGCATCCAATCCGCCAACGCGGTATATTTGCCAATCACATCGCCAAACCCTGCCTGAATCAAGTTCTCTGGCGCTTTTCTCATGATGTCGATGTCCGCCACTATCCCATATGCGAGCGTTCCCTGAAAAGAAACCTTGAATCCGTCACAGATCAGCGGTGCGCCGTCTGAAGCGTATCCGTCCATAGAGGGCGCTGTGCAAATTACAATGTAAGGAATTTTGGCGCGCGCCGCCACATACTTTGTCAGATCATTGATCGTGCCCGAACCGACGGCAATCATCAACGACGTATCCGGTTCAAGTTCCATAAACAACCTTCCCAGTGCTTTTTTATCTGGTATCAGGATATCGCAGCCTGTCTGGAATACAAAACTCTTGACGTCGCAGCCCGCCTTTTGCAATATCCCATAAGCGGTTTCTCCTGCCGCTTCAAATGTATTCTGGTCGCTGACCATCAATATTTTTCCGTCTTTAAAAGGCTCAACCATGTCCATTAAGGAGGGCAGCACCCCCTCACCCACTACGATTTTCTGAATATCGATCGAGTGCTTGTTTCCACAGTCACAGTCAAACGATATCGTAGCCAGTTTCTCCACAGGCGTCTCCACTATGCTTTTCATTTTCACAATCCTTTCCCTTAGCTTGTCCTGTTATTTTTACAGCCCGCAAGTCCAAAGTCCATCACCTGATCAAATTCATATCCCCATCATTGCCGACCGTCATTTCGAAGCGTACTCTATATGCTTGCGTCTGCACCCGTACATATTCGATCAGCCTTCCATCCTCCGCATACATTTGCGAAGACATCACGCTTAACGGTTCTCCCTTACCGATCCCCAGCACCGCCGCTTCATAAGAACCGGCCGGTTCAAACAACAGGCATTGATGTCCCTTTGCCGGCGTAATTCCATGCGCAGATAAGACGTCATATAATGATGTATCCGTAAAATCTGTTTCCAGTAAAAATTTCAAATGTTCCAGCGGTAAATACGAATTTGTAAGGGAATATATCTCCCCATCCAGATAGCGCAAACGCTCTAACCGGAAAATAGTATCCCCCTCCTCTATCCCCATGTGCAACGCGACCTCAGCAGTCGCCTTTTCAATGTTCTGGAACAACACCTTGCTCTTTGTTGTATGCCCCTGCAACTGCGCATCGTGATAAAAGCCCTTTGCAAACGCAAGCTGATGATCCACATACGGCCTGTTTCCGGTAAAAAAGGTTCCCTTACCCGGAAGGCGCACCACTTTGCCTTCTTTTTCCAAAAGCTCCAGAGCCATGCGCACCGTCGGACGGCTGATTTGATATTGCTCCGATATATCGCGTTCGCTGGGAAAAGGCGCATAATAGCTCAATCCCTTATACTGGTTGAGCAGTTCAGTCCGCAGTACCCGGTAGAGCGGTTTTTTCCCTTTTATTCCAATGATTTTTTTATGTGCAGATTCTTCGCCAGAGGTACGATTCCCCATATGGTATGCCTCCAATCAGTAATTTTCTATTAATAGCGTAGCATTAGTATTACCACTTGTCAATAATTTAATTACCACTGGTAATATACTTTTTTCAATTGATGCTTTTACTTTTGAAAAACCATCAGCAACGCAAATTCTTTCTTGTCAGCTGCAATTACATGAATCTTATTATATATTACGCGAAATATTCCCGACCGGCTCCTTTATTCATTTTGCTGCCCTGCTTGCCAAATTTTTTCACAATATGGTATAATTTAAAAAAGGTATTGTTCTGCGTAACCTGTTATTCAAAATTTATTCAGAAAAGAGAAAACAATGAACAATCAATCTATGTCCAATAATAACCAAATGTCTCATTCTTGTCTGATCAAGTTCAAATACGTATATGATCAGTTAAAATCTGCCGAGCGGCGCGCAGCGGACTTTTGTCTTAAAAATCCTGGTGCTATTGCCCATTCCACAATTACCGCAGTCGCCAAAAGCGCAGGCTGCAGCGAAGCAACTTTTTTCCGCCTTGCCCGGCGTTTGGGGTATAGCGGTTATACGGAGCTGCGTTCAAAAATTTTAGGGAACGGCAGTGAGCAGATCGTGCAGCAGGTCGGTATCTCCTGGGACGACAGCATTCCTACCATTTCTAAAAAAGTATTTGAAACGGGTATTCAGGCCCTTCGCGATTCTTTTGAAATGATCGATTTCGAATTGTTTGAAAAGGCCTATCATGCACTTCTTAAAAGCAAAAACATATTATTTATAGGTGCCGGAAATGCCGGCGGGGTCGCAATGGCGGGCGCGCAGAAGTTTTTCCGCATGGGCTTCAACACCCATTACTATCCTGATTTCGATCGTCAGCTGGTCGTCTTATCCTATATGACAAAGGGCGATCTTCTGGTTTGTATTTCTCATTCAGGCCAGACAAAAAGTGTTTGTGATATCGCAAAGATCGCGAAAAAGCAGAATGTGCCGATCCTTGCCATCAGCAATTTTCCGCTTTCACCGCTTGGGAAGCTTGCCGATTTCACGATCCTGACCGCTTCTTTTTCCTACGACATTACCGGTGATGTGATATCGAAACGTATTCCTGCCATGTGCATTCTGGAGTCCTTAGGCGTTTGCACCATGATGGCGCTAAATGATGAACAGCACGATAATATGGAAAAGGCAAATAAAATCCTCTGGCAAAACAAATTGTGATTTCTGCAAAGTAATTTCTCCGCTTTACCCCTTTACTAATTTAGCACAATGAATTATAATATGCATATTGTGATAAAATTTGTATTCAGGGGAGATTTGTTTATGAAAAAGGTATTGTTATTAACGCTTGTTATTGTCTTCGCGGCGGTCAGCTTCATCGGCTGCGCACCTGCGGCGCAAACGCCCAGCGCGGACGCATCTGCCGACGGTACAGCTGCGGCCTCGCAAGGCGCCGCTGCATCCGACGATTCTCTGCAGAAGATCAAAGACAAAGGTGAATTTATCATGGGTATGGACATCAGCTTCCCTCCCATGGGCTTTAAGGACGAAAGCGGCGAACTGACAGGTTTTGATGTTGATATGGCAAAAGCTGTGGCAGAACATATGGGACTGAAGGTAAACCTGCAGGCGATCGACTGGAACTCCAAAGAAATGGAACTCAGCACCGGAAACATCGACGTGATCTGGAACGGCTACACGATTACGGACGAGCGTAAAGAAAAAGTGCTGATGAGCGAGCCTTATATGGGCAACGCACAGGTGATCGTTGTAAAAGCCGGCTCGGATATCAAGTCTTTAGCAGATGTCGCCGGCAAGCGCGTGGGCGTGCAGGACGGTTCTTCCGCGCAGGAAGCGGTAGAAGCAAATGAGGAATTTGCAGCATCGATCGGCGAAATGATCAAGTTCAAGGACAACGTGATGGCGCTGATGGATCTTTCCAACGGGCAGGTCGACGCGGTCGCGGTAGACTCCGTTGTTGCCGATTACTATTCCAGTAAACAGGAAGGCGCATACACGATCCTTGATGAAACGCTTGCGCCTGAAGAATATGGCATCGGCTTCCGGAAAGGTGACCAGTCCTTCCACGATGCTGTGATGGAAGCGTTAAAACAGATGAAAGAAGACGGTACGGCAGCTGAGATCAGCAACAAATGGTTCGGACGGGATGTAACAACATTCTAAACTTGGCTCAAATGATTGAAAATACACAGATCGGGCAGTATAATAATACTGTCCGATTTTTTCACACCAATGATGATTTTTGATTGAGGAGTATATTGCATGGAAAGCTTCTTTGGTTTTTTCCCAGAGCTTGCAAACGGTCTGGGTGTAACGCTTGCGCTCTTTGCCCTGACGCTCGCCTGTTCCATCCCGCTTGGTTTTTTCGGCTCGCAGGCCAGCCTGAGCAAAAGTAAATTTGGCAGGGGCGCATACACGGTCTATGTCACGATCATGCGTGGAACGCCGCTCATTTTACAGGTATGTTTTTTGTATTTTGGCGTTAATCTGCTGCTCACCACAATGGGTGCCGAATTCCGTCTTGGACGTTTTGAATCCGCGTTGATCTCTTTTGTGCTCAATTATACCGCATATTACAGTGAAATCTTTCGCGGAGGCATCCAGTCCATCAACCGCGGACAATATGAGGCGGCTTCCGTGCTGGGCCTTTCCAAGGGCGTCACCATGCGCAAGATCGTCATTCCGCAGGTGTTCAAGATCGTCATGCCCTCTCTTGGCAACGAGGTCATCAACCTTGTAAAGGATACGGCGCTCGTAAGCATCATTGCCATCGGCGACCTTTTGCAGATCGCGTACTCGGCTGCAAACCGCGAAGTATCGATCATGCCCCTTGTTGTAGCGATGGTCTTCTATCTGGCGATCAACGCCGTAGTCACTGTCGTGCTCAAAAAGATCGAAAAACGCATGAATTATTACAGGATATAGGGTGAAGCGCATGAGTATATTGGAAGTCAAAGGCTTATATAAAAACTTCGGAAAATCCGAAGTACTGAAAAATATCGACCTGTCCTTGGAAAAGGGCGAAACACTTGCCATCATTGGTCCTTCCGGCTCTGGCAAAAGCACCCTTCTTCGGTGCATCAACTGCTTGGAGCGCGCGGAAAAAGGTACGATCATTTTGGACGGGAACACGATCGCCGAAGAAGTAGCCGGCGTTACACAGTATTTGAAGGATGAGGAGCTGACGCAGGCGCGGCTGCACCTTGGCATGGTGTTCCAGAACTTCAACCTGTTTCCCCATTTGAATGTATTGCAGAATTTAACGCTCGCACCCATGAGCGTCGATAAAAAACCAAAAGAACAGGCAGAGAGCGAAGCGCTCGACCTGCTTGGAAAGGTCGGCTTGCGTGATCGTGCCGACGCCTACCCCTGCGAGCTTTCGGGCGGTCAGGGACAGCGTGTGGCCATTGCGCGTGCACTCGCGATGGATCCGGATATCCTTTGCTTTGACGAACCGACGTCAGCGCTCGACCCCGAGCTTACGGGCGAGGTGCTGCAGGTCATCAAAGAGCTTGCTGCCGAGCATATGACGATGCTCATCGTCACACCTGAAATGGGCTTTGCCAAAGAAGTGGCAAACAGCGTTGTTTTCATGGACGAAGGGCGCGTGCTTGAACGCGGTACGCCGGGCGAGCTCCTTGTCAATCCCAAGGAAGAACGCATCAAAGCATTTCTCAACAAACTACTAAGCGTATGAGGTAAGCAGCATGAAAGTATTGAATTTTGGTTCCCTGAATGTGGATTACGTGTACGATGTCCCCCATTTTGTCACCCCGGGAGAGACGATCACTTCTCTTGGGCGCAATATTTTTGCAGGCGGCAAAGGCCTTAATCAGTCGATCGCCACCAAAAAGGCGGGCGCCAACGTATATCACGCGGGCACAGTGGGCAGCGACGGGGATCCCCTCCTAGAAGCGCTCCAACAGGCAGGCGTGAATCATGATTTTGTTTTGCAGCGCGAAGACGCGCCTTCGGGACATACGGTCATTCAGGTCGACCCGAACGGTCAAAACTGTATCATCGTGTTCGGCGGTACAAACCGCCAAATTCCGAAAGAGCAAATGGACGAAACGCTCACGCATTTCGAAGCAGGCGATTTTCTGCTGCTGCAGAACGAGCTCAACGATATCTCCTATCTGATCGACAAGGCATATGAAAAAGGGATGAATATCGTGCTGAATCCTTCGCCTATCGATCCCAGCATCAACGACCTTCCGCTTGAAAAGGTAAAATACTTTATCGTAAACGAGATCGAAGGCGCACAGATCGCAGGCACAGACGTGATCGACAATATCATTCCCGCGATCGCGAAAAAATATCCACACGCAAATATCCTCATGACGCTCGGCTCAGAGGGTTCGCGGTATTACGACGGTGACAAAACATATACGCAGGGCATCTTCCCCGTCAAGGCAGTTGATACGACCGCCGCAGGCGATACGTTCCTTGGTTATTTTGTATACGGCGTCTCAAACGGTCTGTCTATCGAAGATACGTTGCGCTTGGCTGCGCGCGCTTCTTCCATCACCGTCTCCAAAAAAGGCGCTGCCGGTTCCATCCCGACGCTTGATATGGTACTCGCGCAGGAAAAATAATATTACACCACAACAGAGGAGTCCCCTATCATGATCACAAAGCTTGAACAGGATTATACCATCCGCGCACTCGACGTGGATTTAAAGGGCGTGTGGCGTCCGTCCGCCGTACTCACGCGCATGCAGGAGATCGCGGAAGACCATGCCATCGCCGTGGGTGCGGGGCGTGCCGATCTTGTGGACGAAAAGGGCCTCGCATGGATGCTCACGCGGCTTCATTTAAAGATGACAAAGTATCCGGCGCTGACGGAAAACATCCGTGTCGTAACATGGCCGGGAAAACCGACCAAGCTTTTTTTCATCCGCCACACGATGTTTTTCAACGAGGCTGGCGAAGAACTCGGACGCGCCACTTCCCTGTGGGTGCTCTTTAACATCCACGAACGGTATTTGTGCCGCACCGGAGAGATCGGCGAAAATTATCCCTACGACCTCAAGCACGGAACCGCTCTTGCAGAGCCTACCAAAATCAAAATGCCGGACGATATGGAACATATATGCACGCGCACAGTGATGTATAGCGATACAGACATGAACGGACACATGAACAACGCCAAATACGCGGACTGGGTGTGTGAGCTTTTTGATGCAGACACGCTGAAAAACGGCTACATGGAAGATCTTCGTATCAATTATGTTGCTGAGACCTATATGGACGACCGTGTCGATCTTTATTGTAAACAGATGGACGATACGATTTTTATATGTGGAAAGCGGGACGAAAACACCGTGTTCGACGCGACCATCGGCTGGAAAAACAATACCGGATCGCTACGCAAATGACAAAGCATACCTGATACCAAAAAAGCCTTTCGCATCATGCAAAAGGCTTTTTCTTTCCTATACTATACCAGTAGCGCGCCGTATGCCGCCGCCTCTTTGTCCGTTACGCCTGCACGTCCCGCATAACAGCGCAAAAAAGCTTTCACAAGCTCTGTGTTCTCCGCCTTCACGATCAACGGCTTTTTTACAAACATGGAAAGCGTGGAAACAAAACTCCACATATCAAAATCCATCTCCATCGCGCGAAAATCGACCGCCACCACATCAGCGTCCGCTTCCCCCGCCGGAACCGCGTCCATCAGGCAAAAATAATCCCCGCCGCGAATGCCGGACAATACTGCATCGGTGCACACGTCCATCTCCGCTACCCCTAAGCCTGCGTCCCACACAACACTGCTGTATGTGCTTGCCAGCCTCTGTTGTTTTGGTGTAAGTATTGCAGGGATGCGCGCCGCATCGATCGCCTCGCGCAACGCAGCGATATGTTGTTCGCTGCTGCCGCAGCAGCCGCCCAGCAGCCGCACGCCACAGTCAAGGAAATCTTGCGCGCTTGCCGCAAAATCTTCCGGTCTTTGCTTGAACACCGCCACGCCCGATTCCATCTCCGGCAGCCCCGCGTTTGGCTTTGCGCAAAGCATCGGCGCGACCTGGCCCATCACTTTAAGCGGCCCTAAGAGGCTATCCGGCCCGCCCGAACAATTTGCCCCCACCAGCGTCGCGCCCAGTGCATAGAGCACGCTCGCGCATACATCTGGCGTGTTTCCGGACATCGTAGAGCCGTTTTCATACGTCATATGGGTAATGATCTCAAATCCACCCAGCTCCTGCGCTGCCACAACACCCGCGCGCATCTCGTTTAAATCCGTAAACGTTTCAAAATTGACGATGCCCACGCCCGCGTCCTTTAGGGGCATTAACTGCTGTTTGAAATACTCTACAGCCGTTTCAAACTTCATTTCCCCTGCAGGCTCGAAAAACAGCCCCGTTGGCCCGATCGAAGCCGCGACCATCACGTCTTTTCCTTCTGTGCACGCAAGCGCCAGCTTCGCGCCCTCATAATTGATCTCGTAAAGCTTTTCACTAAGGCCGTGCGCCTTTAGCTGCGGCCCGTTCCCGCAAAACGTGTTCGTCTGGATCACGTCTGCACCCGCATCAATATAGCTCATATATACGTCGCGCACCTTATCTGCCTGCGTCAGGTTCCATTCCTCCGCGCTTTGCCCGCCTGTAAGCCCGCGCCGCTGCAACATGACCCCCTTCGATCCGTCATATAATAACACGCCATTTTTGCATTTCTCAGCCAGTTTTCCCATTTCGATCTCCTTTGCCCTACTTTGTTTCATCAATATTATATCTTAAATCTCTTGCCGGTTCCACGAAAAACATGAATATATTTCGCCGGGCGGTGTATTTATATGTCATCATAATATAAGGAGGGCTTATCCATGAATTATATATCGCACGACCGCGCCCGTCATCTTTTGCGGTACGAGATCATCGGAGCCATCGTCGTTTATATCCTCGCCCCCGTTTTTCATTTTCTGTTTGAATGGTCGGGATACAACCATTTTGTAGGCATGTTTGCCGCAGTCAATGAAAGTGTATGGGAGCATACAAAAATCGTTTATTTCCCGTTTTTATTTTTCAGCATCGCGGAATACTTCATCGTCAAGCCCGATTTCAGACGTTTTTTTGCAGCCAAGACGATCTCTATGTCGCTGATCCCGCTTCTGATGATCACATTTTTCTATACCTATTCCGGTATGTTTGGCGTGGAATCCCTTGCGGTCGACATCGTCTTTACGTTCATACTGACGATCTTTGTTTTCTACGTCTCCTACCGGCTGTACCAATCCAAGCGTGATTTTGACAGCCGTTTTATCCCCATCTTTATTCTGTTTGCCGCCGTGCTGTTAATGGAACTGCTGTTTACCGCGTTCCCGCCGCATATCCCGCTTTTCCAGGATTCCGCAACGGGTACTTTCGGTTTTCCGACTGCATAACATACCGCGATAAATAAATATATAGAATCCTGGAATATTTTATACGCTGCCTGCATATAAATAGATAAGAGGTTTTATGTGTACCTCTGAGTGTCTATACCGAATGCAAAAAACCGGCATCTTCTTCCAAAGACGCCGGTTTTTTGTATTTTACTCTTTCATTACTGTGCTCAGCTCTTCCACAACCCGTGCAGGTTGCAGTAAGCAAATACTTCGATCTCGTCACTATCCACAACGAATTCCGCCTTCGGCGCTTCGCCCGGCTCGAGCACATGGCGCTGCATCAGCTTGGGCGTTTCCACCGCGATCCATTCAATGTAATGTTCTTCCGTCATCGGGTGCTCTACGCTGCCCACCTGTACCTTTACCTTGTTGCCGTCTTTTTCATAAACGGGTACATGCTTTTCCTGCGCCGCGTCTACTGTGTTGGGTACAAGCTTTACCATCGGTTTTCCGCAGCAGACAAGCTCTCCGCCGCCATCCTTGATCAGTCCGACAATATTCCCACATAACTCACATCTGTAAAAATTTGCTTTCTCTTTCATCATTTTCACCTCATAATAATATAAAATAATAGGATGTTCATAAACCCCTCGGTTCATCTTATGCTATTATTAAACACCGCCTTAAGAAGATAAACGCTATTTCTCGTTTCTGGCAGAAAAATAGGACTGGTAGCTAAGCTGCTGTTGTCCGGGGAACAGGTATTCGTACAAATCCATAAAATAATCGTCCGTCATACTGGCGATATAATCGACCACGACCTGATTCGGTTCCTCTTTCAAATACTGTTCCTTCAGCCCTGCCGCGCGTGCAAATCCGCTGAAAATATGATTGATATGATGGCGGAATACCGGCGAGCGTTCATCCCCGTCGATAAAGTCCTGCAAAAGCTTTGCATAAACCTTTTCAAACATTTTACGGATCGTCGGGTATGGCTCGTTCTTGTCCTGCGGCTCATAAATCCGCTTGAAATTGACCTGCTTCTCATACGCAAGCGCATCCGCATATTCCTTATCAAGCTTGATATACGGTTTGCCGTAACTGTTGGATACGACGTTCGTGATGACGTTATTGATAAAATCAGAATTTGTGGAGCCAAGCACATTGTTTTCCGAAAATGCCGTTATGTCGATCTTCAAAATCTGCGCGTCCTGCCTGTCCTTCCCAAGATAGGCGATCACGTCCGCGAGACGCACCACACACCCTTCAAGCGTCGCAGGCACCAGCCTTCCCGTCGCCCCTTCGTCGGTATAACACGCTTCGATCTGGCGGTCAAATTCCGAAAACATGCCTTCCGCATCCTTGGAGGCATACGGATGCGGGCGGTATTCCCCGCTCACCTTCTCGCCGTTGTGACACAATATCCCGTTTAACACCTGCAGGCTCAGGTTTAAGGAAAGAACTTTATCTAAAATACGCGCGCTATGCACATTGTGGTTAAAGTACCTGCCTGTGTTTTCCCTGTAAATCGCGGACAAAAAGCGCTCCCCCGCATGCCCAAACGGCGTGTGGCCGAGGTCGTGCCCGAGGGCGATCGCTTCGATCAGGTCAAGGTTTAGGTTGAGCATACGCCCAATGTTGCGCGCAATGCGTGAAACAAGCTGTACATGCAGGATACGGCGCGTGATGTCGTCGTTCTTGTAAAGCGAAAACACCTGCGTCTTGTCTGCGTAGCGGTTGAAATAACGGCAATAGAGTATGCGTTCGCAGTCCTTGGCAAAGTTTGGCCGCTGCACACGGAACGTTTCCTTTTCGCGGCGCAAAGAATACTGATCCCTTGTCGCGTGCGGGCACAATTCATCCTGTTTTTTCTTCAGGTCTGCATATACCGCTTCTTTTACCGCAGGATCGAGCTCCAAATATTTTTTCTTCGTATCCATCCGCATT
>NZ_JAYFPU010000099.1:0-3227 GCF_034927525.1 Christensenella sp. | reverse complement strand
CTCAAGCGAGATCGAGCAATTGTTCCAGCTGATCAACGGGCTCAAAAAAGAGGGCGTGGGCATTGTCTATGTTTCGCACCGCTTAGAGGAGATATTCAAGATTTCTGACCGCATCACCGTGTTAAAGGACGGGCAGTATGTAAAGACGGTCAATACGAAGGAGATCGACGAGCATACGCTGGTCAACACGATGATCGGGCGCGAACTGACGGATTATTATCCCAAGCGGAACGCGAAGATCGGCGATATCGTATTTGAAGCCAAGAACATCTCCAATGGCATTGCTGCAAAAAATGTTTCTTTCCATGTACGTGCCGGAGAAGTGCTCGGCTTAAGCGGGCTGGTCGGCTCTGGACGGACGGAAACGGCGCGGGCGATCTTCGGTGCTGATAAAAAGGACAGCGGCGAGGTATACCTGTACGGCAAGAAGATCAAGACAGATTCGCCGTGGGAATCCGTGAAGCAGGGGATCGGCTTTCTGGTCGAAGACAGAAAGAGCCAAGGGGTGCTGCTCGACTTATCGTGCAGGATCAATATCACGATGTCTTCCATCAGGGATTATAAGAAAGCCTTTGACGTGATCGACACGCATAAGGAGAAAAAGCGCGTGCAGGAGTTGATCGACCAGTTGAAGATCAAAACGGCGGGGCAGGAGGCGGACGTGAAGTCGCTGTCGGGCGGAAACCAGCAAAAGGTGGCTTTCGCAAAATGGATCGCCAGTAACTCGAAGGTGCTCATTTTGGATGAACCCACAAGAGGCGTGGACGTCGGCGCGAAGATCGAAATTTATAAGATCATCAACCAGCTGGCGGAGGAAGGGATGCCTATCATCATGATATCCTCTGAAATGCCTGAAATCATCGGCATGTGCGACCGCGTGATCGTGATGCATGAGGGCATGGTAGCCGGCGAGATCGATCGTCAGGAAATATGTGAAGAAAAACTAATACATTTTGCAATGGGGGTAGGTTGATATGAACGGACAAAGCCTGGAAAACAAATTTAGTTTGAAGGATATTTTTATCAAGTATAACGCGATCCTGATTTTGATTATCCTGATCGTGGTCTCTGCCATTTTATCACCGGTGTTTTTAACGCCGGGCAATATCTTCAACCTGTTAAGGCAAAACATGCCACTGCTCATTATTTCAATGGGTATGCTGTACGTGATCCTGACAGGCGGCATCGACCTTTCGGTAGGATCGATGGCGGCAGTCGGCGGCATGGTTCTTTCTATGGCGCTTACGTCGTGGGGGCTCAATAGTGGCATCGGGCTGGTATTGGCGCTTATCTTAGCATTTGTGCCGGGTATCGTCTTAGGCGCCGCGAGCGGCGCGCTCATTGCCTATGTGAGGGTCGCTCCGTTTATCGTGACGCTTGCGATGATGACAATCGCAAAGGGCATGGCCTTTATTTTCACCAACGGACAGCCTGTCAGATGGCCGCAGGATACGGCGGCGACATCGGCGCTGATCAGCTTTGGTAAAGATTCGGCGCTCGGTATCCCGTGGCCGGTGATCCTCGGCATTGCCGTATTCGTCATCTTCCTTCTGATCACAAGATTCACTGTGTTCGGCAGGATGATCATTGCGACAGGCTCTAACGAAACGGCGGTCAATCTATCCGGTATCAAAGCGCAGAAATATCAATTCAGCGCATACGTGATCAGCGGATGTATGGCGGTTCTCGGTGGTATCTGCATGACGGCGCGCACAGGTATGGGAACACCCATCACCGGCGACGGATATGAGCTGGACGCGATCGCAGCCTGCGTCATTGGCGGGGCGAGCCTTTCAGGAGGCAAAGGAAAAGTGGTCAATACGCTGATCGGCGTGATGATCCTTGCGCTGATCACAAATATCATGAACCTGATGAGCGTTCCGGCCTATCCGCAGCAGATCGTTAAGGGACTTGTCATTATCGGCGCGGTCGTGCTCCAGAAGGTAGGGGCAAGCAGTAAAAACACGGCAGTATAGTAAAAGACGCAGGCAAAGGAGAATGTAACATGTTGTTGAAAGATAAAATCGTAGTCATTACGGGTTCTACGAGAGGCATCGGCAAAGGCATCGCGCTGCAGTGCGCAAAGGAAGGCGCGAAAGTAGTGGTGAGCGGCACGAACCCGAGGCTGGTCGAGGAGATCAGGCCGGAATTCAAAGAAATGGGCTATGAGATCAAATCCTTCCTGTGTAATGTTACAAAAAGGGAGGACGTGGAAAACCTGATGCGTTTTGCGTGTGAAACGTGCGGCGGCATCGACGCGGTGGTCGCCAACGCGGGAATCACAGACGTGATCCAGTTCGACAACCTGACGGAAGACCACTGGGACAGGATGATCAGCATCAACCTAAAGGGCGTATACTTGGCAGACCATGCGGCACTGCCGTACCTAAAGGAAAACGGCGGCGGCAGGATCATCAACATCAGTTCGGACTGCGGCATTGAAGGGTGGGGCTTCCATTCTTCGTACAGCGCGGCAAAGTTTGGCATACGCGGCTTAACACAGGCGCTGGCAAAGGAGCTGGGCAAGTATAATATCAACGTCAACGCGGTATGTCCGGGTATCATCGATACGGAAATGTGGAAAGAGGGAGACGCGATGTCTTCTGATATCACGGGCGATCCGCTGGGGAGCTCGTGGCAGGCGAATGTGGACAGGATACCGCTTGGCAGGGCGGGTACGCCGGAGGACATCGGTAAGGCGGTGGCGATGCTGCTTTCCGGATATGCTGATTACATCACAGGGACGACGCTGATGGTCGGCGGCGGAAGCGCGGTAAACTGACGCTATGGACATCATAAAGGAAACAATAAAAAACCTGCAAAAAAGGCATTTTTGCGCATATTATGCAAAGGACAGCGACGAGGCGAAGGAACAGGTACTTAAGCTGATTTCGCCGGAAAAGAGCGTGGGCATCGGCGGTTCTATGACGATTGGGGGAATGGGACTGTATGAAGCGCTCAAAGAGCGGGGAAACGTGGTGTGGTCACACTGGCTGGGCGAGGAGACTTTTACCAAGGCACAGTTTGAAGGGGAGCGTACCGCCGACGTATATCTCTGCTCGAGCAACGCGGTGATGAAGCGAGGTGCGCTCGTCAATACGGATGGTCTTGGCAACCGCGCCGCCTATCTGTTCCACGGGCCGGAGACGGTCGTGGTGGTTTGCGGCAAAAACAAAATCGTTGACGGCGGGTATGAAGAAGCGATCAGCCGTGTGAAAAACGTCGCC
>NZ_JAYFPU010000017.1:0-4372 GCF_034927525.1 Christensenella sp. | reverse complement strand
CTACGCGGAACTCATAGGCCTTGCCGCTTCTCACCGTACTCACCACGAGCATACCGTCCGCCTCGCTGAGATGCGTGCGGATGCCGCCGAGCAGCTTACCGTATTTCGGCCCCAGGGTACGCATCTGCGGCTTTAGGTTGTAGGTGATGTACTCCGCTGCCGCCGCGCCAAGTTCGACTTCCTTTACGTTAAGCTCTCCGCGGATGACCGCGAGGAACGTTTCATCCAGATGGTCGATGCCGCTGACATAAATTTTGCCGACGGGCTGGCGGTTTTTGATGTTTGCCGTGTTGCGGCATGCGCGTCCTAAGTTGACGACATTGAGAACTGCGTCCATGTCGCGCTCAAGCTGTGCATCCATCAATGCCGCGTCCGCCTTCGGCCAGCTTGTGAGATGCACGGAAAGTGGCGCGTTATTATCATTCGTACGTACGAGGTTCTGGTAGATGCTTTCCGTCATGAACGGTGTAAACGGCGCAAGCAACCTTGTGAGCGTCTCAAGCACCGTATAAAGCGTCATGAAAGCGTCTATCTTGTCCTGCTGCATTCCGCTGCCCCAGAAACGGTCGCGGCAACGGCGCACATACCAGTTGGAAAGCTCGTCTACAAATTTATTCAGCTCTCGCGATGGCTCTACGATGCGGTAGTTATCAAGATCGTCCGTCACGGTTTTGACGAGGGAGTGCAGGCGCGACAACACCCATTTATCCATGATGTTCGTCGGGTTTAACTTATATTTCGTCGGGTCGAAGCTGTCGATGTCCGCGTATAACACATAAAACGCGTAGGTGTTCCACAGCGTACCCATGAACTTACGCTGCATCTCGCTTACCGCGTCGTCGTAAAAACGCGAGGGCAGCCACGGAGCGCTCGACGAATAGAAATACCACCGTACCGCGTCCGCGCCCTGCTTGTCAAGGACGCTCCACGGATCGACGACATTGCCTTTGTGCTTACTCATTTTCTGGCCGTCCTTATCCTGCACGTGCCCAAGCACGATACAGTTTTCAAACGGCGCTTTGTCAAAGATCAGCGTACCGATTGCAAGCAGGGTATAAAACCAGCCGCGCGTCTGGTCGACCGCTTCGCTGATAAAGTTTGCCGGAAAATGGCTTTCGAACTGCTCTTTGTTTTCAAAGGGATAGTGCCACTGCGCAAAGGGCATGGAGCCGCTGTCGTACCAGCAGTCGATGACTTCGGGCACGCGGTGCATGCTGCCGCCGCATGTGGGGCACTTTAATGTGATCGGATCGAGGAAGGGCTTATGCAGCTCGATATCCTCATCGACTTCCTGCTCTGCCATGTCGCGCAGTTCCTGCCGCGAACCGACGACGTGTACCTGACCGCAGTCGCACACCCAAACGGGCAATGGCGTGCCCCAGTAGCGCTCGCGGGAGATGCCCCAGTCGATCACGTTCTCGAGGAAGTTGCCCATGCGTCCGTCGCGGATGTTTTCAGGCAGCCAGTTGACGCTGGCGTTATTTTTTAAAAGATTGTCCCGCAGCTCGGTCATTTTGATGAACCATGTGCTGCGCGCGTAATAGATGAGCGGCGTATCGCAGCGCCAGCAGAATGGATAGCTGTGCTCGTACGGCATTTCCGCAAATAGTAGTCCGCGGTCTTTTAAGTCTTCGATGATCAGCTTGTCTGCCTTTTTGACAAACACGCCCGGCCATTTGGTTTCTTCGCTTAATGTACCGTCCGGTTTTACGAGCTGCACGAACGGAAGATTGTACTTCCTGCCGACAGCTGCGTCGTCCTCGCCGAAGGCGGGCGCCATATGAACGATGCCGCTGCCGTCCGTTAAGGTGACGAATGTATCGCACGTGATGTACCATGCCTTTTTGTCAGGCGCTGCAAAATCGAAAAGAGGCTCGTATTCTTTATATTCAAGCTCTTTGCCCGCAAATTTGCTGACAATATGCGCGTCTTCGCCGAGAAGATTTTCGCACAGCGCTTTCGCGAGATAATACTGGTCGCCGTTTTTGTCCTGCGCGAGCACGTATTCCTCATTCGGGTTTACGCACAGCGCAACGTTTGACGGAAGCGTCCATGGGGTCGTCGTCCACGCGAGGAAATAAGCGTCTTCGCCCTTTACCTTGAAGCGCACAAAGATGGACGTTTCCTTTACGTCCTTATAGCCCTGCGCCACCTCGTGTGAGGAAAGCGCCGTGCCGCAGCGCGGGCAATAGGGCACGATCTTGTGTCCTTTATACAGCAGATCCTTGTTTGCGATCTCTTTTAGCGACCACCACACGGATTCGATATAGTCGTTTTCGTAGGTGATGTATGGGTCTTCCATATCTGCCCAGAAACCCACGCGGTCGGACATCTTTTCCCACTCGCCCTTGTATTTCCATACGGACTCCTTACATTTTTCGATAAACGGTTCCACGCCGTATTCTTCGATCTGCTCTTTGCCGTCGAGACCGAGCATTTTCTCTACCTCGAGCTCCACCGGCAAGCCATGTGTATCCCAACCCGCTTTTCTGAGGACATTATATCCCTGCATGGTTTTGTAGCGCGGGATCAGGTCTTTGATGCAACGCGTGAGGATGTGCCCGATATGCGGCTTGCCGTTTGCCGTCGGGGGGCCGTCGTAGAAGGTGAACTCCGGGTTTCCTTTGCTGCTCTCCACGCTCTGTTCAAATATTTTGTTCTCGTGCCAGAAATCAAGGACTTCCAGTTCCCGTTCGTTGAACTTTAAATCTGTTGAAACTTTTTTATACATAATCTAACCTCACAAATAATATTCCAATAAAAAAACTTCCATCCTGCATCAGGACGAAAGCTCGCGGTACCACCTGAATTTCCCTTGCGCGCAGCGCTGCGGGACACTCTTTTCCGCTATAACGCGCGGAACGCGCGGGGCCTTGATGAACGCGTGATAATCAAAAAAAGCGTTGCCGCGGGTCTTCCACCATCTCCCGCTCGCTTCGTGGGCCACTTTTTAAGACGTTTGTCGGTTCTGCGCCGAAACGATATCTAAATTCTACCTTATTATATGGCAAAAACCGCGGTTTGTAAAGAAGATGTTGCTGCAGTCACTCGGGCTTTTGTTCTTTCTTTTCTTTCCCGGTAAACCTACGGTATTCATGCACCTTTTGCTCGTACCCCTGCATGGACGGACGGTAAAACACAGCGCCCTTTAATTCGTCCGGCAAATATTGCTGCTCTACATAATGCCGCGGATAGTCGTGTACATATTTGTAGTCTTTGCCTTTTTTTTCGTGCTTTGCCTTTTCGAAATTCGTATCCTGCAAATAGGCGGGAACATCTTGCCGCTTTACTTCGCGCGCTGCCCGTGCCGCCGCGTCTACCGCGAGAAGCACGCTGTTGCTTTTGGGAGATTCGCACAGATAAATGATGGCCTGCGCGATGTTGAGGCGCGCCTCAGGCATACCGTTGAAATCGAGCGCCTGCATGGCGGCGACACATTGGTTTAATACGCTCGGGTTCGCAAGGCCGACATCCTCTGAGGCATGCGCAATCATGCGGCGTACAGGAACGCGCGGGTCTACGCCCGCGTATATCATGCGCGCAAACCAGAAAAGTGCCGCGTCACTGTCGCTGCCGCGCAGGGATTTGCAGAAGGCAGACAGCATATCGTAATATTCGTTATCGTCCATGCGGACGGCACGCTGCTGGATCGATTGTTCGGCGATCGCGAGCGTAATATGTATTTTTCCTTTTTTATCCGGCTTGGTCGTGAGCACGGCGAGCTCGAGCGCGTTTAGAGCGCTGCGGATGTCGCCGTTTGAGACGGACGCCCAGTGCGTAACGGCATCGTCGTCAAGCGCAAGATCCATATGGCCGAAGCCGCGTTCTTCATCGCCTGCCGCACGGTGGATCGCTTTTTCTACGTCTTTTACCGTAAGCGCGTAAAATTCGAACAAACGGCAACGCGAGACGATAGCGCTCGTCATGGCGGCCATGGGGTTTTCGGTGGTGGAGCCGATCAGCTTGATAACACCGCTCTCCATCGCGGGCAGCACGCTGTCTGACTGGGACTTTGACCAGCGGTGACACTCGTCTAAAAGCAAAAAGCTTTCACGTCCGTACATTTTTAGATTCGATTCCGCCTGGTCTATGATTTCGCGTACGTCTTTGACGCCGCTTGTTACCGCGTTCAATTTATAAAAATCGCTGCCTGTCGCCCCGGCGATGATTGCCGCGAGCGTGCTTTTTCCGCAGCCGGGCGGGCCCCAAAAAATACACGATCCAAGCTTATCTGCCTCGATCGCGCGGCGCAGCAGCGTATTTTTGCCGACGACGTGTTCCTGCCCCAAAAATTCGTCCAGCGTACGGGGACGCATACGGTCGGCGAGGGGCGCGCTTTTTTCTAAATTGCCGGAAAATAAGTCCTGCATAT
>NZ_JAYFPU010000178.1:0-5042 GCF_034927525.1 Christensenella sp. | reverse complement strand
CCTTGCAGCGCAAGCTGCGAAATTTGAGAAGAAACATCTGTAAACTGTACATCGCCCAAGAGATGCTCTTCCATCCATGTAAAATCCTTGTCTTTGTTTGCGGCGTTGACGACAATAAAATATTCGTCCTCCGCCATCTTGTATACCAGCAGGTCGTCCACTGTGCCGCCATCCTCATAACACATGGGGCTGTAGCGCGCGTATCCCACTTTCAAACTGGAAAAATCGTTCGTCAGGATGTGATTAATCGTCTTTAAGGCATCCGCGCCCGCCAAAAAGAATTCGCCCATATGCGACACATCGAACATTCCCGCCTTTTCACGCACCGCTTTGTGTTCTTCGAGTATCCCGCTCTTATACTGCACAGGCAGTGAATACCCCGCGAACGGAACCACTTTGCCCCCCGCGGCCACATGTTTATCGTAAAAAGCTGTTTTCTTTTCCATCTGGTTCCTCCATGATATTCGCAAAACTTTTTTTGATCTGTTTTGCAAGTTCTTCTGCGGCAGGCGTTGCCGCCACGCCGCCCTTTGCCGTTTCGCGAAGCGCCGACGGAAGCATTTCTCCCACTTCCCACATCGCCTGTACCGCCTCATCGAACGGAATACGCGCATCGATCCCGGCAAGCGCCATATCCGCACAGGCAAGGGCAGACGCTGTCTGGCTCACATTGCGGTAAGCGCACGGGATCTGTACATACCCGCCGACCGGATCACACACCAGCCCCAGCGTACATATGAGCGCCAGCGAAGCCGCCCGCAGTACTTGTTCGTTCGTCCCGTTGCGTAAAAACACAGCCGCTCCCGCAGCCATTGCCGCCGCCACGCCACATTCCGCCTGACAGCCGCCTTTCGCGCCCGAAACAGTGGCGTTGGCCATCACGACCGCACCAATCCCCGACGCAGTCAGCAGCGCGCGCACCGCCTGCTTTTCATCTTCATGAAAAGTCTCACATATTGATATTACAACAGCAGGGAGAATACCGCAAGCACCCGCTGTGGGTGCGGCGCAAATTTTCCCCATCGAGGCGTTCACCTCCACGCAGGAAAGCGCCCGCTGCATTGCTTTTTGCATAAGCGTGCCGCATAATCCCTCGTTGTTTTTGTGATATCGGTGCAATGCTTTCGCCTGTCCGGCGATCAGCGCGCCCTTCACTTTTTTTACATCTGTGACGGCAGTTTGGGCGGAACAGAGCATCACCCGGTAGCTGCACAACATCTTTTCTTCCACCTGCTTTGCTGTGGCACCTGTAAGTTCCGTTTCATTGTCCAGTACAATGCGCCAAAGCGGCGCTCGCTTTTGTTCTGCCTGGTATAACAATTCCGCAGCATTTTCATACATTTGTACATTCTCCCGTTACCGGCTGCAGCACGCAGGCGCTGAAAATACGCACACCGTCTATGAGCGGTTCAAACATTTTCTGCGTGACCGTGCTGTCTGTTTCGATGATGCAGCACGCGCGCATACCGCGCGCCGCCCTGCTGACCTTCATGGCGGCGATATTGACCCCGTTACGCGCAAAAACGCCCGTGATCTCGCATATCACACCGGGCGAATCGAGGTGTCCGACAATGACGGTTGGCAATTCGGCACTGATGCCCATCGAAAAACCGTCGATCGAGTCGATGCCGATACGTCCGCCACCGATGGAGGAAGCGATTATTTTTTTCAAAATACCGCTTTTCCCTTTTGCGGTGACCAGCACCGAATTTTCGTGTGCGTTTTTCAGACGCTGGGCATGAAACGAATACCTAACTCCCCGTTCTTGCGCCAGCAGGAATGCCTGCGCAATACGTTCGTCGTCCGGCCTAAGCCCCATCGCTCCCGCAAGCAGGGCGCAATATGTCCCATGCCCCAGCCCCGTCTGTAAAAACGAGCCATGAAGGCCAAACGAAATTTGAGCGATTGGCTCCCCGAGCGCCATTACGGCGACATTTCCGATGCGTACCGCCCCGGCTGTATGCGAACTGGAAGGCCCGACCATAACCGGCCCCATTACTTCAAAAACACTCAGGTTCAAAGCACCCTCCGCCGATTCTTACTAGTTGACAGCTTGAAACATCACATATTGATCGTATCCGACGACCACACGGTAGTAGCCGCAAAGGCTGCAATCCGTTTGCTCGTCCGACGTATCGATATACAAATTCTTTAAAAACAATGAATCCGCTTTGTTTTTTGACATAGCAACGATGATATTCTTCTTGCCGACGCGGCACAGCACTGCCGCGCTCAGTTGCTGGTTCCCGCGACCAAACAGATACCCCTGCCCGCCGATCACCGTGACCATCACCTTTGCTTTGGGGTAGGCTTCCAGCATCTCGAGTATCTGCTTTTCCCCTGCGTCCATGCACAACGCTTTTTTTTGATACACGATATCCACGCCAAGAAGCGTACCGCCGATCCCCAGCTTCTCTTTGACCGCCTTCATCGTGGAGCCGGAACCAATGATATAAAGCACATCGTCTTTCATGGAATCCACAAGGCAGTTTGCCAGCAACGCAACCGACGCTTCCTCCCCAAGTCCACGCCCGCTCTTTAGGTTTTGCATATGCTGCTTGTCTTCAGGTGTGCGCAGGTAACCATACAGTCTCGCCTGCACGATCCCTTCACGGAACAGTGCTTCGTCAATGTCCATGACCTCTGCCTCGTGCACATTCCCAATACTTTCCGTCTCTACTATTTTTCGTAGCGCCTGCCCCGCGCGCCGCGGATTGATCGCGAACACCGCGGAATGGATCTTGCATCCCGTAGGGATTCCCAATACAGGAACACTTTCATGCACCGCGTCAAGGATGTTGCGCGCCGTACCGTCCCCACCCGCAAATACAAGCAGATCGATTCCCTCCGCAAGCAATTTTTTTGCCGCCTCTACCGTATCGCTCCCCGTCGTTTGCATGCGCGACACACCGCAGATATGCGCGTCAAGTCCATATTCCGCCGCAAGATCGCCGCCCATTTCGCCCGGACCGGTATAAAGAACGAACCTGTCCCTCACAGCGGCAAGCTCCTTTAACGCGTGCGACGCTTTTTTACCACTCTCCGGACACGCACCCAATGCACGTGCCCGTTTGAGCGTTTCTTCCCCATCGCTTCCTTTGAGTCCGACTTTTCCACCGATCCCCGCAACAGGGTTGATGATCAGTCCTATTTTCAGCATATCATTTCCCGTGCTTACGCAGGTATGCGCGCCATGTGAGCGCCCACTGATCCGGATCGTCGAGCTCCGCCATGTTCTTGATCTTGTGGATCACCGATCGATAGGGCGCCCCCTTGACCATCTCCGGGTCTTTGCGCGCTTCGCCTGCGATCGTCTTGATCACTTCATAATATTCATCCATATCTGCCTTGCTATATGTTTCGCACGGCTCTAAGGTCATCGGTTCCGGGATCACCCAAGGATGGTGGCTCGTCCAGTACCACGGGATGCCGAAATCGACCGCGCGCCGCGCGATATCCTCCGTACCCACACCCGTCTCGTCGTGCAGGTTCTCAAAGCTGTAGCGGATCTGCTCCTGACGCACGATGCCGTTGCCCTGAAAGGCGCTCGTTACGCCGGGGATGGACTCCATCTTCTTTTGCAGATAATTGTTGTTGATGACGGAGACATCCGCGCATTCACGCAGACCTGCCTCGCCCATCATACGCGTCCACGCGTACGCGCGCAGCACAACGCCCGCCGTGCCCATAAAATCCCTGATCTTACCGATACTATCGGGATGGTCATAATCGAGGTAATACTTGCTGCCATCATATTCCACGCTTGGTACGGGCAAATATTTCGCCAAATGCTCCTTACACCCAAACGCGCCGGTCGCCGGGCCGGAACCGCCGTGCGGCGTGCCAAACGTCTTATGCACGTTGAAGTGGCACATATCAAAGCCCGCTTCCCTTGCGCGCGCTACGCCCAGAAACGCATTCGCGTTCGCCTGATCATAAAAACACAAGCCGCCCACGTCATGGATGATCTTAGTAATCTCAAGAACGTTTGGGTTATAGATGCCGATGTCCTCCGGATTTGTCATGAAGATCGCCGCCGTGCGCTCAGAAGTTGCTGCGCGGATGGCCTCGAGATCCGGAATGCCGCGCTCGTCCGGATAGATCGTGATGATCTTATAACCAGCCGTTGCGGGCGTAGCCGCGTCACACGGATGCGAGAAAATAGTCGTGATGACCTCGTCGCGCTGATCCGCCTCGCCATTCGCCTCGTGATAGGCGCGCACAATGCTTGCCGCCGCATACACCGCGTGGTTGCCGCCGCCCGGCTGCAATGTGAAATGATCCATCCCGGAAACCTCTTTTACCACCTTTTCAAATTCGTGGTAGATTTCCAGTATGCCTTGCACCGTTTCGTCCGGCTGATCCGGATGTACGTCTGCAAACCCGGGATCCTGCGCGATTGTTTCGCATATCCGTGGGTTATATTTCATGGTGCACGTCCCCTCGCTCATGTCGTTTGAGAGGTTGGAGCCCATCGTTTCCTGCGAAAGGTGGATCCAGTGCTGCAGCACATGCTTCTGGTCGACCTCGGGAAGCGACGGCGCCTGCTTACGCGCGATAGAAGCAGGAAGCTGTGCGGCAATGTTTCCGACCTCGGAAACGATCCCTTCCTCCACCTCCGGCGGGATGATCCCCCTTGTGCCGGGCGTAGACATCTCATAGATCATCGGTTCGTCCCAGCTTGCCTGGTGAAAATTCTTTCTTATCTTTGCCTTTGCCATGATTATCCCTCCCTTCCTTATGCGCCGCATATATCGCTGATCTCCGTGACCAGCGTATCGATATCTTCTTGTGTATTCATTTCCGTGACGCCAAAGAGCGCACTTTGCCCATAGGCCGGAAACGTTTTGCTTACGTCTTTGCCGCCAATGATGTTGCGTGTTAGCAGCTCTTTGTTGATTTGCTCCACCGTCTTTTTTGTACCATCAAAATTCACAAGAAAATCGCAGTAGGAAAATCCTTCGAGCGGAATATCGATCCCTTTGATCTCAGCCAGTTTTTTCTTCGCATAAGCGCTGCGCTGCAGTATCCCCTCGCCAAGC
>NZ_JAYFPU010000138.1:0-2247 GCF_034927525.1 Christensenella sp. | reverse complement strand
CGCAACTCCAATCATGGTTCTATATATACCCTTTTTTTTTTGAAATATTCACTTTTCTGCCGTAAGAATTCTGCTCACATATGCCATCGCAGTGTTTGCTTCCTTATAATATGGGAATCGAGATTTCTTAATTTTTTAATAAGTCACACGATAGCTATTGACAGTCACGTGACCGCATACTATAATGGGGATGTCTTAAGACAAGGGGTTTATGCTATAATACATCATGTAATGCGAAATTGATTTTTTCACAAACGAAAGGAGCTCAACAGTGTTAACGATCAAACATTTCACCAAAAGCTATAAAGGCGGAAAAAAAGCGGTCGACGACTTGACGCTTACCGTTGAAGACGGCGATATCTATGGCTTTATCGGCCATAACGGTGCAGGCAAGACAACGACCATCCGGGCTGTGGTCGGTATTTTGGACTTTGACGGCGGCGAGATCGAGATCGACGGTATGTCCATCAAGGATCATCCGACGCAGTGCAAAAAGATCACTGCTTATATCCCGGATAATCCCGATCTTTACGACAGCTTGACGGGCATCCAGTACTTGAACTTTATCGGCGATATTTTTGTGATCCCCAAGGCCGAGCGTGAAGCGCTGATCAAGCAGTATGCGGATCTGTTCGAGATCACGGCAAACCTCGGCGACCTGATTTCTTCGTATTCGCACGGGATGAAGCAAAAGCTGGCGCTCATCTCCGCGCTGATCCACAAGCCGAAGCTGCTTGTTCTTGACGAACCGTTCGTGGGGCTCGACCCCAAGGCTGCGCACACCGTAAAGCAGATCATGCGAGAGATGTGCGATAATGGCAGCGCGATCTTCTTTTCCACCCACGTGCTTGAGGTGGCGGAAAAGATGTGCGACAAGATCGCCATCATCAAAAACGGCAAACTACTGCGCTCGGGCACGATCGAAGAAGTCAAGGGCGACGAAAGTCTGGAAGACGTATTTTTGGAGTTAATCGATGAATAATCTTGGTTTGTTGCTAAAAACATATATGCGTACATCCTTTGGCTTTAACAAGGCAAAGTACGCGCATCAGAAGAAATCAAAATCCACAGGCATGACCGTGCTCCTCGTTTTCTGTTACATCCTGATCATGGGTGCGGTATTCGGTATGTCGCTTGGTTTGATGGACAGCCTGCGCGTGATAAACGCGGAATACATTGTCCTCAACATCATGATGATGGTCGCGTCCGTGATGGTACTGTTTACCACCATCTATAAGGTAAACGGCACGCTGTTCGGTTTTCGCGATTATGACATGCAGATGGCACTGCCCATAAAAACGAGCACACTCATCGCGAGCCGCGTACTTATCCTTTATGGGTACAACATTCTGTTTGTGCTTGGTGTGATGGTTCCTGCGGCGATCGCCTACGGCATCATTGCCACTCCCGCGGCGGCGTTTTATCCCATTTTTGTGGTGACACTGTTCGGCATCCCCATGCTGCCCATCATCATTGCAACGGTGGTCGGTATGCTGATCGCGGTGGCTGCGTCGCGCTTCAAGCGCAAAAACGGACTAAACGTAATATTCACGGTCGCCGCCTTTGTGATCTTTATGGTGGTATGGCTCGGGTTCTGGTCAAATTCAAGCAGCATCATGATCGACTTTGCAGATATTGGTGGCATGGTCAATAATGTGCTGGTGGGCATCTATCCTCTGGTTTCGCTTTACGGAAACGCGGTTGCAGGCTTCGACGTGGTTTCGCTGCTGCTGTTCCTGCTCATTTCGTTCGGCGCGTTCGCGGTCTTTATCGTGCTGGTGGCAAAGCTGTTCAAAAAGATGAACACGTCCATCACGACAAGCCGCACGTCCGGCAACTACAAAATGACAGAGTTAAAGCAGACCTCTCCTCAAAAGGCACTTTACAGACGGGAGATGAAACGCTTCTTTTCCTCCTCACAGTATGTGCTCAACACGGGCATCGGGCCGATCCTCTTGATCGTTGTCGGGATCATCCTGCTCGTTGCGGGAGAAGACGGTTTCGGGATCTATTCCGAGATTCCTCAATTCGGGCAGCTTCTCGGTGTTGCGGCGCCGATGGGCATTGCGTTCTTTATCGTGATGGCGAGCCCATCTGCCTCCTCCGTCTCCCTCGAAGGCAAGAATCTGTGGATCGTACGGTCGCTTCCTGTTGATACGCAGCTCGTATTAAAGGCAAAGCTCAAGGTTGCGCTCACGCTGTTCCTGCCCGCGTCCATCATCAGCGCTACGCTTTTCAACATTGCGC
>NZ_JAYFPU010000151.1:0-5768 GCF_034927525.1 Christensenella sp. | reverse complement strand
CTTCATAGGGATCGTTTCAGAAAATATCGAATAAAAAAGAAAAGGAAGCGGCAGGCACCAACGATGGCTGTTAAGCAATTAAGGGTATCAATAAATTGAACTAAACAACGCAATTATACATAAAACAACAAAAATGAATTTCCTTTGCCCATGAATACTGCTATAATAATCTTGTACATATCATGTACCGAACCGGACACTGCGGAGGGATTATTATGTCAGAAAACAACATTCAAGATAGATGGATTTCCTTGCAGGAGGTATGCGATTACCTTGGCGTAAAACGACACACGATCATGCGCTGGATTGCCCAGCGAAATATGCCTTCATCAAAGGTCGGCAAGCTGTGGCGTTTTAAAACTGCCGAAATTGATGAATGGGTCAGGAGCGGCGGAACCTCCGATGAGCAGGAGGTTATCAAATGAACGGACTTAAATCTTTCAATGCCCGCAGGCTTTCTGTTGCCGGATTTTCATTTCTCTTTGCCTATATTCTGTCATTTCAGTTTGAAGGGCAGGTGCTGTACAGCCTGCTGGATCTGCGTGGAACAGACGCCGACCGCTACATACTGGCTGCAATTATCGCACATTTTGCGGGGCTTTTTACCTGTGGCCTGTTTGTCAAATCACAGGCGGCCGCCAAAAGCATGATGTTCGGCGGTATGGGCTTATGCTTAGCCGCCACTGTCCCCTTCTTTTTTCCTCTCCCCGCTCTATGGATGGGCGGACTGATTGTCAGCGGATATTTTAGCGGCTGTGCGGTGGCGGCATGGGGATTTTTTTTCAGGACCTTTACGCCCAAGAACGAGCGCATTAAATCCTGTGCCGATGCTCTGATTTATTCCAATCTGCTGATGATTACAGTCAACGTAATTGCTATGAACGGGTCAACCTTTATCGGGCTAAGCCTCTCTATGCTTTGTCTTGTAATTGGAGCGGTGTTTATTTGGATGCTGCCTACGGAACCGAAGAATGAGCAGAACAAAATATTGAAAAACAAGATGGGAGGCATCAAAAATCCACTGTTGCTATTGTGCCTTTTTGTCTTCATCATCACCATTAATTCCGGCTTGATGTATCAAGTCATCAACCCCGCTTTTGAGCATCTGACGAGGCTGGTAAGCTGGTATTGGGCCGTGCCTTATATCGTGGCGCTCGCTATTATGCGCAACCTACCTATGAAAGCAAAGCGTTCCAGAATTTTGTATATCGGGATGGCAATGATTATAGGAGCGTTCATCAGCTTTATGCTATTAGGGCGAAACACTTCCGACTATCTGATTGTGGATACGCTGATGCTCGGTGCTTGCGGTATTTTCGATTTGTTTTGGTGGAGCATCCTTGGAGAAATGCTGGATTATAGCGACAACCCGGCACATACCTTTGGCATTGGGCTTTCCGCCAATGTATTCGGCGTGCTTTGCGGAGGCGTCTTGGGAATGACCGTAACATCTATTGGGCTTCCCAGTGCGGAGATTGCGGTGATTGCCCTTACTGTGGTTTGCGTTACACTGGTTATGCTGCCGCCGCTGAACCACCAACTTGTTTTACTGCTGAAAAGCCATGCCTACCTTGCCGCTTATGACAATATGAGTCAGTCACAGCAAACGGACATTGTTCGTCAAATTAAAACTCTTGACCCGATGACCGTCCGGGAGCAAGAGGTATTGCAGCTAATCCTTTCAGGCAAATCCAACCGCGAAATTGCTGGGGCTTTGTTTATCAGTGAGAGTACTGTAAAAACACATGCAAGGAATATCTTTTCAAAATATGATGTAGGTAGTCGAGCAGAACTCATCAGCACCCTGCTGAAGAATCAAAGGGTTGAATGATACATAAAATCACATAAATACAGGGTTTAACTGGCCTCTCATACTAAAGTATGAGGGGCTTTTTTCTGCAAATTCATCCTTTCGAACGATGCTTTTTGAGGCATCCTTCCCTAAAATTTATACTGGAGGAGGGTTGGTGCAAATGAAATTAATCCGCAAACGACGCAATGGATATGCCTTTTTGTTCGCAGCCAGTATTTGTTTGGCGGTGTGGCTCGGCATGGCATTTATGTTAGAAGTGGTTTTCGTCTTTGGAGCTATCAGCCTTATCTCTCTCCTGTTATTGGTGAGGCAGAGCCGTCTGCTCTATGACGCAACACTCATTTGGGATAATCGCATCCTTGCGGTGCCATCTGCTCTCATCTCCATGGCGGGCCGCCAAATGAAAAAAGACACCGAGGAAACCGTAGTATCTACCTTTGGTATCCTCATCGGCAGTGAAATTTACCGGTGGGGTCTCGACGGGGTGCATGGAGTACGGCTGCACACCGCCCATATTGATCAGGAACGGATGTGCCTGACCTTTGGCGACGCGGCCCAGACCATGCGGGTAGAGTTGCTGCACGGAATGACTCAAAAGCAGGCGCTGCTGGATGCCGCTCAAAAGCTGCTTCATGAAACTGGCGTAACGGCAGACATCACCGGATGGTAACACAAGAAGCAAAATATAAACATTGGAGGTAATGCAATGAAAAAGTATGTGTCTTTATTTCTGGCGCTTATTATGATTTTCACCCTTGCCAGCTGCGGCGGTAGAACAGATGAAAACACCACGGTATCCCTTCCCGCAGTAGCCGCAGAACGCGCCGCCGTGGAACAGGCGGGCGCGATAGCGACACAGCAGTACATCATCGCCCGGCTCAAAACTGAGGCGCTGATTGAGTATGACATTGAAAACGGCAGTATAGACGAGCTGAAAGCCATGACTGACGACACGCTGGAGGCATGGCGGCTCTGTGAGCTGGCCAGTGTCAAAGCAGCGGAATTGGCAGATTATGCTCAAAGTCTGCGCAGCTCCGCGTCTACGCAGGCGGCAACCATTTCCTATATCTCATCAAAACCCGCGATGATTGGTTTATTTACTACGGTGGCCTACGCTGCCGAGGAAAACGTCGCCGTAAAATGGGCAAAGGATTTGACCACAAAATACGACGCCTACCCTTCAGGCCAAAAAATCAAGCAGCTTTCGGAAAACCTTGGAACAGATGCAAAAAATGCCTTTGCCCAGCTTAAAATGGCGCAGGCTATTTTAGAAGGTGCGGCTTATAACGATGAAGCCGATACTATTCAGAAGTACGAAAATGCGGCGATGGCGACAAAGACCGCTTGTAAAACAGGACTATATATTGGTGGCGTCATAGCCAGTGGAGGTACAGCCACGGGCATTTTAGAGGCAGGAGGCATGGTCATCAGTGGCGTTGATACCATTGTGGACATCGCTTCCACCGGCAGCACCATCATCCTTGGCGAAAACAACAAAGTGACAATGGCAGCCAACGACCTTAAGGATATTGTGGGCCCCATCGCATCCATCGCCGGAGGGGTCAACGTGTTCAGCGGAGACTCAATCAAGGCAGGAATAAAGGCCGGTGCGGAGTTTTCAAAACAGATGGGGTCTTTGGATAAGCTCAACTATATCGGGGAGAGCGTACTAGATTTAGTCAGCGAGGGAAAGATACTTGGCGGCACGATTACCGTGGACGATGATGGCGAGACCACCGTAACCATGACCGAGATCAGCACAGAAGGAAAAACCCCCGATGAGGTGGCAAAGGAATTAAAGGAAGCGGGTCTGCCCGTGCCGGAGAAAGGAGAGCCTAAGACCGCCACAGAGCTGGCAGAGGAAATAGAGGAAGAATACTATTACACCGAGGAAGAGCTGAACGAGGTCATAGAAAATCTGCGAAATCTGCTCTACGAGATGTTATTGGATTCCGAGGAATCTACTGCTCCATCGGCTGAGGCAATTGGTGGGCTTTCCATAGATGAGATTGTGGGGATTTATGATGTGACACTAAAAAGCGATTGGCCCGAAGGCCCGCGGGAACAAGCAACAGAAATAAAGTTTGTCAAAAGGGATGGGCAGCTTGAAATTGACAAAGGTTTATTTGTCATTCTCCAAAAAATGCCTTTTGATTATGACCGAAACAATACAGCAACATGCACTTATGAGCATCAGGATGGATCAAGTACTATAGAAACATTTATGTTTAGAAAAGAGAACAAAGGTATATATGTTTCCGGCACTTCAACGAGTAGCGCAGGAACAGTATATTTTGAAGGCTTAAAAGTCGATTAAGGCAAATCTAACTCGGAAAATCACAAAATGATTTTAAGGAGGCTTCTCTTATGAAAAAAGCTTTGATTATCTTCTTATCGATGGTGCTTATATTTGCCCTTGCCGCCTGCGGCGAGAAAGGCGAAGAAGGATCGCAAGTGCAAGGTTCTGCTTCAACTGAAGCAAGCAACACTCCGTCTGAGGAAACGGAAAAAGGAAAGACTGGGCTTTCCATCGACGATATCGCCGGGAATTATTCGATGAATACCTATTATGACGGCAAAGAACAGAAGCATACTGTCGTGTTCACAAAGATCGGAGATAAATTGGTGGCATCCAGCGATGCTAAAGGTGAAGAACCTTTTGAATTATCCTATGATCAGGCTTCGGGAATAGCTTCATATGTTCAAAAGATTCCCCATGAAGACAGTGAAATCACAATAGATTCAAAATATACTTTTATCCTTGAGGATGGGGGTACAAAGGTAAACGGTGAAACGACTATGTTATTTAAAGACGAAACAAAAGATGGACCCCGGTATGAAGGATACAAGATCGACTGACTGGAAGTTGGCTTGCTATAACAAGAATTTTAGGAGGTAATCTTATGAAAAAGAAATTAATTATATTTTTATCATTGGTACTTATGTTCACCTTAGCCGCTTGCGGTGAAAAAAACGGCGGTAAATCAACGTCCGAAAGCCCCCCACCCTCCGAATCAGGCAATGCTCCCTCCAGCGAGGCGGGAGCGGATGAAAACAGGTATTACGGTATCGGAGAAGCAGCCGAGGCAAACGGGATTTCCATCACTATTGACGTGGCGGGGCCTTTCGATTATACAGGTATGCTTTCAAGGCCGAAGGATGGATTTGAATATGTTAAGGTCTGGTTTACCTTCACAAATGTCTCCGGCGAACCGATAGATTCCCCGAACAAGAAGGATATCTATATCATCTACGAGGAAGGGCCCACCGGGGACGACAGCGACATGACATCGGAGGAAAATTCACAGGTGATGTCGGATGTGGCTGACAGGAACGAGCGGTATATGGAGGACATAGAGCTTGCCCCTGGCGAATCCACCGGCGGCTGGATGGTCTATCAGCGGCAGACCGACAAAAGCGAGGTCACCATGCACTATTATTCCGGCTTTGTCAACGTCGCGCCGGATTTGATGTTCAGCTTTGCGGTTGAGTAAGCCGACAGAAAGGAGCTTTGCGCAATGAAACGAAAAATATTATCTATTCTGCTTGTAGCCGTCATGCTGCTGTCCGCTATAGCAGGTCTTGCAGGATGTGGAGAAAGTGGTTTTGCCTCAACCCAAATTGCTTCGGACAAAGGAGCAGAAATCGGGAATCTGAAAAAGGGCGGCTGGATAGTATCGGTTCCTGCTGGAGCTTTTGACGGGGATGTAAGTGTCATCGTGGCGAAAGCCTCCGAGAGAGAAGACGTCTTGCTCACTACTCCCATCGATATCAGCGTTGAGGGCATGGAGCAGGTGCGCCTGAACCAGCCGGTGAAAATCACCATGAAGCTTGATAAGAAAAACATCCCCGATGCCGAGAGCTTTGACCGAACGGTCATGGCATATTGGAACGGCAGCGAATGGGAGCCGATTATCCCCGACCCTGTTCGCCTGTCCGAGGGATATTTGGAATT
>NZ_JAYFPU010000160.1:0-15137 GCF_034927525.1 Christensenella sp. | reverse complement strand
GAATTGCGTGCACATATGTGCACGCAATTCACCTTTCCTGTTCTCGTTCGAGCAATTCCAGAATGGACAGCGCTACGACCTCCGTTGTGACCATCGTTTTAAAATAGCCGCCCCGCGCCGCTGCGACAAGCGAATTGACCTTGTCCTTTCCCGCCGCCAACACCACCGTTTCGGGGATGACCTTCAAAAGCGCCGGGTCTATCGTCATCACCCTGTCCTTTAAGATCGAATCCACCATGTTTCCCTGTTCGTCAAGCGGACAGCTGACCAGCTCGCCAAAGCGCTCCACTTTTCGCAGGGCGTTACACTCTTTGGTAGACAGATAATTTTTGTAAAACGGGACATACACCTCCGGCTGGAACGAGCTGATGCCAAAAAAGGCAATATCAAGCTTCTTGAAATAGTCGATATGGTTTTTGATCGTCTTTTCTTCCAGCAGCATGTCACGCAGCACCTTGTCCTTCACGATGTACGGCACAGGAAACAGCGACCACTGCGCCCCGGCCTTTGCTGCCAGGCTTTTGACGATATCATGCCCGTCCATATACCAATTGTCGGCGACGGACTGCGAAGCTGTACTGCCTGATATCTGCACAAATAGGCTGTCATGATATTGCTGATCGGGTGAAAACTCGCGCACCATCGTTTGCAGGGTAGTGCCCCAGTCAAGCCCTACCAACATCCCGTCCTTTAAGCGGTCCGCCAGATATTTCGCGCCCGCTTTTCCCACATTCGTCTTGGACTCGAGCGCCGTCGTACCCGGGTTCACGATGATACATTTTTTGATGTCCAGCCCCTTGATGATCTGCGTCTCCATGCTCTTGTAATAATGCGGTTTGTTGTTGACACGGAATTCTATGATATTGAGCTCCTTGCAGCGCTTCAATACGCGCGACACCTTAAAACGGGAGATATTGAATATCTTCGCGATCTCATCCTGCGACAATTCTCCCATATAGTAAAGCGTTGCGATCTTTCCGTATGTTTCCCGCGTTTCGTCAAATTTCATCTGTTATCCACCATTATCCCGTCCGGTTGTGCCGCGTTCACCCCATAATGCTCTCATATGCCGCGTCGATCACAGCAAGTTCTTCTTTTGTCAGCTCCCAGTCCGCCGCATTCGCGTTTTCGATGGCTGTTTGCGGTCTCGTCGCGCCCAGCAACGCGCACGTCACACCCCGCTGGCAAAGCACCCAGTTGATGGATACCTGCGCAACAGAAACATTTCTTGCGTCTGCGATCTCTTTCAGCATTTTCAAAAGCTGCTGGCATTTCGACCACATCGGTTCTTCATAGTACGGATAAAACGATCCGCGCAGCTCGTTACCGCCAATGCCGATCTTGTCCATCTTTCCGGACAAAATACCGCCTCCAAGCGATCCGTACGTAAGCACGCCTAAGCCGTTTTGCGCACAAAAATCAAGTACGCCATCCTCAAATGACTGGCGGTTCAGCAGGCTCAAGGGCGGCTGCACGCTTGCGATATCCGCCACATCGACAGCCACCTGCATTTCCGCAACAGAGAAGTTCGATACGCCGATCGCGCGGATTTTGCCTTCCTCCTTGAAGCGCAGCATCGTCTCAAGCGCCGCCGCAAGAGGAGTATTGTGATCCGGCCAGTGTATCTGGTACAGGTCGATATAATCCGTCCTTAGGTTGCGCAGCGATTCTTCAAGCTCACAACGCATCACATTGGGGTCGGAACACTTGACGTAATTGCCGCCATATGCGCGCAGCACGCCCACTTTGGTCGCAAGCACCACCTTGTCACGCATGCCACAGATCGCCTCGCCCACTACTTTTTCCGCCGTGCAATCTTCGCCATATGCGCGCGCAGTATCCACAAGATTCACACCGTGCTCCACCGATGCGTGGATCGCTCTTATTGCACGGTCTTTGTCAACGTCTCCAAAAAAGTCGTTTCCCATGGCCCATGTGCCGTGCGCGATGACTGAAACGTCGATCCCGCTGTTCCCTAATTTTTGATATCTCATTGTATTCTCCTCCATTTCCACATGGATAGGCCGCCCGATACTGCCAGACTCTATTTGATGTGCTGTCCCACGATCGATTTTGCAAACCTGTGTGCGCGGTCGGCCTCGTCCATCGTCAGGTAATACGGATTCCCAAGCTGCTCGGCGATAAACGCGGTCTGTGCCGACACTTCGCACGTAATGATATTTTCGATCGCTTCCTCCACCGTCGGGCCGCCCACCACAAGGCCGTGATTGCGGATATTGACGGCATAGCCGTCGCCCATCGTATCGACGATGTCCTGCAAATATCTTTCTTCGTGCGGATCAGGATGCACCCAGTGTGTGCAGGGTACAGGGCCTCCCACCAAATTACCATGCGTGGTCGTGACAACAGGTATCTCCCTGTCGCATACCGCGAACGCCGTAGCATAGCGCGAATGCGAATGCGTCACGCACAGGATGTCCGGACGCGCACGCAGCACCTTGGTAAACATATCGCATGCGCACGACGGTCTGCGGTATCCGTCCACCAGTTCAAGCGTTTCGATGTCAATCACACACATATCATCCCAGCGCAGGGTTTCATACTCCATCCCGCTCGGCGTGATGACGCACAAATTCGTCTCCGGGTCGCGTGCCGCAACCGTTCCGCCCGCCATAACGATCAAGTCGTACGTCCGCAGGCGCATGCCCGCTTCCAAAACTCTTTCCCTCAATTCCCTCAACATTGCCATTTTCCGTTCTCCTTTATTGAAATTTTAATTGATTACGCTTCTATTCTTTCCATTTTGAATACGACAGGCGAAAGTCCGTCCGAGCAGGCAGAATACATCATGTTCCCCTGCTTGCAATACGTCATCTCTCCGCCAAAACGCAGCGTCATGACGACCGGCCACACATCGTGCCACGCCCATGTGCAAAAGCCCTCCGGCATCTTGCCGTCCACCTTAACTGTAAATTCCGCGCCCACGTCAAACGCGTGACAGCCGCCGCTGTAATCGGGCAGCTCGTCACAGTCAAATTTCCTGTATACCGTTATCTTCACCGGGTATTTCTGTGCCATTTTCTTTCCTCCTGCATGGTTTATACTTTGTGGATCGCTTTTTTATCAGCATCCAAAATACTTTCATGGATGAACTCCGAAACGGTCGGGTGCGCGAAGATCATGTGCGCAACATCCTCTCCCGTCGCCTCGAATTTGATCACGCCCGCAAACGGCGAGATCATCTCCGTCACATTCGGCCCTGCCAGATGTATGCCTAGTACCGTGCCGTCGCCTACGTCAAGCACGGCCTTAGAAAGGCCGTCGCGCATCCCCTCGATCATCGAACGTCCGTTGGCGGAAGCCGCAAACATCCCCGTTTTAACGGCGTATCCCGCTTCAGTTGCTTTTTGCTCGGTATATCCCATCGCCGCCATTTCCGGGCTTGTATAGATGCAATACGGGACGATCCGCTCGTCCATTTCTTCTTCACCGCCGAATATATTTTCGACAGCAATCTCCGCTTGATGCGAGGCCACATGCGCAAGCTGTATGCCGCCCGTCACATCGCCGATCGCATAAACGCCATCGACATTCGTACGGCATCCGCCGTCAACCGGGACATTGCCACGTTCGCCCATAACGACGCCTGCCGCAGCCGCGTCAAGCCCGTCCGCCACAGCGCGCCGCCCCGTCGCGATCAGCACCTTGTCCGCTGTCACGCTCTTTTGCGCACCGTCTGCTTCGCTATACGTCACGCATACGCCCGCTCCCGTGTCCTGTGCGCCCTGCACCCTGCACGAAAGATGGATGTCCACGCCGTCTTTTTTGAGCACGCGTTTCATCAATGCAGACAGGTCTTTGTCCATCGTCGCCACCAAATCATCAAGCGCTTCTAAGATCGTGACCGTAACGCCCAGCCGTACAAATGCCTGCGCAAACTCACAGCCGATCACACCTCCGCCGATGACCACCATGCTCTTTGGCAGCGCTTGGAGCGCAAGCGCGTGGTCAGAGTTGATGATGTTCTTTCCGTCCGCCTGCAAAAACGGCAGGTCGCACGGCGTACTGCCCGTAGCAATGATCACGTTTTGCGCCGCTATCTCCACTTCACCATCCGCCGTCGCGACCGCTACTTTGTCGCGCGATAAAAACCGCGCAGTACCCTTGATCACGTCCACGCCAGCCTTGCCGAGCAAAAACTCCACACCACCGCGCAGCTGCTTGACGATCCCATCTTTGCGGCGCGCGACCGCCGTATAATCGACGTGCGGCGCGCTGGCCACGATGCCCATCTCAGCAAAATCCTTCGCCTCATGAAAGAGGTTCGCGCTGTGTAGGATCGCCTTGGTGGGAATGCACCCGCGGTTGAGGCACGTGCCTCCCAGCATATCCTTTTCCACCAGCGTCACAGCAGCGCCCCGCTTGGCAGCGGCGATCGCCGCCACATAGCCCCCGGGGCCGCCGCCTATCACTAAAATTTCCATTATCCGCTCCTTATGCCGTCGC
Source organism: Christensenella sp. (assembly GCF_034927525.1). Taxonomy (NCBI): domain Bacteria; kingdom Bacillati; phylum Bacillota; class Clostridia; order Christensenellales; family Christensenellaceae; genus Christensenella; species Christensenella sp. Next base: position 10,670 of record NZ_JAYFPU010000160.1, on the reverse strand, counting down.
TTCCTTTTTGCGTTCCTCTTCCTCGCGGCGCAGCTCCACAAGATTCTTTTGCTTCGCCTGCGACATAGAGTCGATCCCGACCGCGATCAGCAAGACCATGCCTTTGATAAACATCTGCCAGAATTCGTTGAGTCCTACGGAAACGAGCCCGTACGAAAGTACGCCCATAATGACTACGCCAAAGAACACGCCCCATAATTTTCCGGAGCCGCCCGCCATAGACACTCCGCCCAGTACGCACGCCGTTACCACTTCGAATTCATATCCAAGTCCCGCGCGGGGCTGACCGGAATTCATGCGGGAAAATAACAGGATGCCCGCGACGCCCGTAAGCAGGCCGCTGATCATATAGACGGAATATTTTACTTTTTTCACATGGATGCCCGAAAGACGCGCAACCTCCTCATTGCCCCCCACGCAATAGACATGCCGGCCATAGACCGTTTTGTGCAGGATCACACCGCCGATCACAAAGACCACGCCCATCACGATAACCGGGAACGGAACCGGGCCAATGCTTCCCTGTCCTACAAAGCTGAACACTTCCGGAATATTTTCATAGATCGGAACCGCTCCTGTAAAAATATATACAAGGCCGCGGACGATCTGCATCATTGCCAGCGTAACGATGAGTGGCGGTATCTTGATCTCGTTCACAAAGAACCCGTTTGCGACCCCAACACACGTGGCAGCCCCTATGCCCACCAGCGAGCCAACGATCGCGTTTGCCTCCTGCGTACCAAACGGCACTGCCGCCATCACAAGCGCAGCCACCACAACGGCAAGCGCCATATTAGAGCCCACCGAAAGATCGATGCCGCCCGTAAGCATACAAAACGTCATGCCTACCGCGATAATGCCCATAAACGCCACCTGCTTTAGCAGTTCCATAATGTTGCTCGGATCCATAAAATACGGATTCAGCAATGCAAATACGATGAACAATGCAACAAGCACGATCACGATACCGAATTTTTTAAAAAATTCCCCTACTGATACTTTACCATTCATGCCAGTTCTCCTTTTTTAGATGACGCCATAGTCAAAAGTTTTTCCTGATTCAGCTCCTTGCGCGATACCTCACCCACGATCTCACCCTCGTGCATGACAATGGCGCGGTCGCTCATGCCGATCAGCTCAGGGAGTCCCGAGCTTATCATGATGATGCTCTTCCCTTGCCCTGCGAGGCGGTCCATCAGCTCGTATATCTCCGACTTTGCCCCCACGTCGATGCCGCGCGTAGGTTCGTCGATGATAATGATGTCCGACTTCGTCGCCATCCATTTCGCCAGTACCACCTTCTGCTGGTTGCCGCCCGACAAGTTGCGCACAAGCTGCTTGCCCGAAGGCGTTTTGATAGAGATCATCCTGATATATTCTTCAACGATCTTCTGTTCCTCGTCGCTGGAAATAAAACCGTTTTTGGTAAGGGATTTCAGCACGATCATCGACAGGTTAAAGTCAATGCCCATATTCAGCAGCAGCCCCTGCGATTTCCGGTCCTCGGGCAGCAAAGATATCCCATAGCGGATCGCGTCCGTCGGCGATTTGATCTTTGCCTTCTTCCCCTTGACATAAATATCGCCGAGGTAGTTATCCGCACCGAATATCATGCGCACAAGCTCCGTTCGCCCCGCTCCCACAAGCCCGGTGATGCCAAGTATCTCACCCTTTTTGAGTGAAAAGCTCGCGCCCTTCACATGCTCGTTGTATAGGTCTTTCACTTCCATCACCACATCGTCATACACGGTATGGTTGCACGGATATGTCCCCGTCAGCTCTCTGCCGACCATCATGCGGATGAGCATTTCCTTGTTCATTTCGCTTACAGGCTTGGTATCGATGTACTGCCCATCCCGGAACACCGTCACTGTGTCCGCGATCTCAAAAATTTCTTCCAGTCTATGTGAAATGTAAATAATCGCCGTACCTTCCGCCTTCAGCCGCCTGATCAGCTCGAACAACGCTTTCAGTTCGCGGTTTGTGAGCGTCGCGGAAGGTTCGTCCATCACAATGATCTTTGCCTTGTTTAAAATTGCCTTTGCGATCTCTGTCAGCTGCTGGTATGCAACGGTCAAGTCTTTGACCGGCGTCGCGGGATCGACGTCCATACTCAGCTGCTTGAATATCTCTTTCGCGCGCTTTACCATTTCCGCCTTGTCGGAAAATATCCCCTTTTTGATCTCTTTTCCAAAAAACAGGTTTTCTTCAATCGACATCATCGGCACCAGGTTGAACTCCTGGTAGATGACGCTGATCCCCATATCCATCGCCTCATGGGGCGTATAGTTCTTATACTCCTGCCCATTGAATATGACCTGCCCGCCGTCCCGCTTGACAGCGCCCGCCAATATTTTGATCAAAGTAGATTTCCCCGCGCCATTCTCCCCGATCAGCGCGTGAACCTCTCCCTTTTTCAGGGTAAAGTTAACGTCTTCAAGCGCTACCACCCCGGGATACAGCTTTGTGATCCCTTTCATTTCCAATATATTATCCTGCATATTTGCCTCCGGCCCTTTCCGGCAAAATGATTGTGTCATTGCCCCCGAATCTGATACATATCTGTTATGCGGGAGAGGAGCCCCCCTCCCCCGCATACAGCAATATCCTATTCGTACTGTTTCAAATATTCGTCTGCGTTGGCTTTTGTCACTTCCTCAAAGCTGCAATACTGCACCCTTTCAAACTCCTTGCCCGCAAGCGCATCTGCGACGATCGCAAACGCCGTATTGCCGATCTCTTTGTTGTCCAAGGCGACCGTACCGCGGTACATCCCGTCTTCCTTGATGTATCCAAATGCCTGCGGCACGCCGTCCGCGCCGATCACGCAATATTTTGCCTGATCTTCGGGCTTCACTTTTGCCTTCAATACCTCATAAGCACCGATCGCGCCCGTATCGTCAGAATCGGCCAGGAACATTCTCGTATTCGGATTTCCCGCCAAAATCGCTTCCGTCATCTTCATCGCAGATTCCACGTCAACGGAATTCTGGTCGTTTACGATTTTTGCAGTGGGGAATAATTCTTTGAGTGCATCTTCCATGCCGCGCCCACGGTCGATGCCCGGCAGGTAGTCATGGATTCTCAGCAGCGCTACTTCCACCTCTTCGCCTGGGAAGTTCTCCGCCATATACTGCGCGCCCATTTCCCCGATCGCATAACCGTATTTGTATTCATCCACCAGCATGTTCGCCGTCGCATTTTCCAGTTCAATGTACATCGAAACAAGTGCAACGCCATTTTCCGTGCAGCGCTTGGCAACGTCTTCCAGCGTCGGTCCGTCGATCGTGACCACGATGATGCCGTTTACGCCGGAATTCATCATCGTTTCGATCAATTGCAGCTGCTTGTTCGCATCGCCGTTCGCGTCTGCCACCACAAGTTCCACGCCTGCCGCGTCACATTGCGCCTTGATCGCTTTTTCCATGACCTGATACATCTGCCACGACTGCATATTGTGTACCAGCCCGAGCTTTTTGAATTCCCCTGCCGCAAGCGGCGCGGCCGATTTGTCAGCAGCAGCGCTTGCGCTTGCCGGCGCAGCTTCCCCTGTTGACTGCTCCGTCGCCTGCGCCGAAGCGCTCTGCTCCGGCTTGTCCACCGGTGTACATGCCGCGAGCATAAATACCGCCACAAGTATCACTGCCAAAACCATCGATAATTTCTTCATTTTTTCCTCCTCTTACTCCTGATTATATTTTTCCTTTATATCCGCGATGCTGGCAAACGCCTGCTTCAAATTCGGATACAAACTTTTGTACACCTCATACAGCTCCCCATAAAGCGCGTTGTTTTTCTGATCCGGCACGAACGCGTCCTGTTCGACCCGCACCGTTCGCTCCACCGCCTGTTCAAAATCCTGGTAAAGCCCCGCGCCCACCGCCGCGACGATCGCGCTACCAAACGGCGCGCCCTCTGTTTCCTCCGGCAAAGAAACCGGACAATTCGTAATATCCGCAATGATCTGCAGCCACAGCGGGCTCCTCGCGATCCCGCCCGTCAGAACGATCTTATCGATATCTCCACCCATTTCGCGGATCAGCATCATATTGTCAAGCATGGAAAACGCGACTCCCTCGAGCGACGCGCGCAGCATGTCCCCCTTTGTCGTATCCGTCCCCATGCCGACGAACACGCCGCGGGCATTGGGATCGTTGTTGGGCGTATAATCGCCGTCCAAATACGGCAGGAACACCACGCCGTTCGCGCCCGGTTTTGCGTTTTTCGCCTGCTCATTGAGATAGTCGTAAGCGTCCGCTCCGGTAAGCAGCGCCATTTGCCCTTCAAGTTGCCCGAACGCGTTGCGCATCCATTTATAGCTGAGCCCCGTTGCCGACATGACGGTGATCGTCATGGTCAGGCCGGGGATGCAATGCGGATATGTGATCGCCGTCGGATGCGATACGGGGCCGCCCGTATTGGCGACAATGTTCGCCGCCGACCCTGCTGAAACAAATCCCTGTCCTTTTTTAAATGCGCCCGTCGCGAGCGCCACCGGAGATGCGTCGTCCACTCCTCCGAACACAAGCGTACCCGGTGCAAGTCCGCTCCATGCCGCTCCGTCTTCCGTCACCTCGCCGACCACTTCCCACGCATCCACAAGTCGCGGGAACATCGACCGGTCAAAGCCCATCGCGTCGATGATCTCATCATCCCATTGCCGCGTGTAAGCGTTATATTGGCTGTAAAATCCCGCCTCCACACGATTCCACGCCCACTGCCCGCTCAGCATATAGTTCATATAGCTGACCTCTGTCGCCACATAGTCCGCCGCGCGGAACACGCCGGGATGTTTCACCTTCCACCAATACTGCTTCACAGAAGCGCTGTACATACCGATATAGTTTCCGTTGCGCTCCACCGCAATTTTTCCATACAGCTTGTCCGCTTCATGAAGAAGCTCCAGATGCCGCATATCGTTATAGTGCACCGCGTTTGTAACGGGCGACCCGTCCTTTTTCACCAGAAAAGCCATCACCGTCCATCCGCCAAAGCAAATACCCGCTACGTCGTGCGGCTCAATGCCTTCTTCAAACCCGCGCGCTAATATCCGTTTGGTATATTCCATCCAGTCCTTGGGGTCATATTCCATATGGTCTGCATTTTGCGTCGCGACAGGAAATATCTCCTCCGTCTGTGTAGAGACGATTCGGTTGCTCTGTGTATCCAAAAAGACCGCTTTGATCGTCGTCGTCCCAAGGTCAACGCCGATCACATATTTTTTGGGCATCTCATTTCTCCTTATATTCAATTGGCTGTCAGTAAATCGTTTGATTGAAAAATTGTGTTTTGTTTTTGTGGGTTTTACTCATACTACCATGCAATTTTTCCAAAAAAAACTACCTTTTGAACATCACTGCTCAAATGTGCAATAACAGGATATATTTTTTGATAATTTGTTGTGGAAATCATGATATTGATAACAATATTGTACTATAACCTCTTGAAATCGGCTATTTTATCATAGTTTTTTAATGTTTTTTACTTTTAAAAATGTGATTCTATAATCAACTTTTGTTACACTTTTTTGCATCGTTCCATAAAAACAGCTCGTGATACGTGCGTATCACGAGCTGTTTTTGCTGTTTTCTTTATCCGAACGCGCCCATCACCGAAGCTAACGGCTTGATGATGGCCTGCAATGCGGCAATGCTTTCTCCAAGAGCGTCAAAGGGTATCTCCGCGATCCCCTTGATGGTGTCGTTTAACGCCCCAAAATCGAGGGCATTGATCTGCGCGATCGTCTCGTCTAAGTCCTTGGTCGCCGTTTCTGTAAGCTGCGTCACCGCCTGAAACATGGCGGGCAAGTCCTTCGTCGCGCTCTGGAGGGTAGCGTTCATGACGAAAAGCCCGACCGCAAACACCACCACAAACACAAGCATGATCACCGTATGCGTCCGTGAAGAACGAAGCGCCTTTTTGTTGTGCTCGCGCTGCTCCACCAAAAGGGCTTCCATGCCTTCCATACGCCGCATAAAGGCCTTTCTCCAGTCCTCCGGCGGCATATCCGGGTAAGCTACGCCCAGCTCATCTTCCTGTTTTTTGATCTCCTGCTCAGTCATTCCTTTCTTCCTTTCACAAAATCCGCGCGGCGATAAAGTCAAATAGTTCCTGCTTCACCTCGTCGCGGTTGATTTCGTTCAAAATCTCATGCCGCGCGCCCTCAAAAAGCTTCATCGTCACGTCAACAAGACCCGCCTGCTTCATCCATCCATACACCTCGCGCACGCCGTCGCCATACCCTCCCACCGGGTCCATTCCCCCGGAAACAAGCAAATACGGCGTAGCTTTGGGCAGCTTCTGCGCCCACTGCACGCCGGATACCTCGTCGAGCAGGTTCGCAAAATCATACGCCGCACGGTCTGTAAACAAAAACATGCACAACGGATCGGCAAGATATTTTTCCACACGCTCCCTGTCCCGCGTGATCCAGTCCTTTTCACTCCGCACGTCCTCAAACCTGTCGTTATATTTGGAAAACGCAAGATGGTCGAGCAGCGTCGCAGGCTTTTTGGCGCGTCCAAAGATCATCCCCACACGCGCCAAAAAGCGGATGATGCCCGTTAAATTGTTCGCGCCCGACGTACCCATAAAGATCGCGCAATCGATGCCCTCGCCATGCTTTGTCATATAACTGCGCGCGACCATACTGCCCATGCTGTGCCCAATCAGCACGATCGGCAGTCCGAGATATTCCTTCTTCATCATAGCGGTCAGCGTATACACGTCCTCCACCACGATCTTCTCCCCGTCCTTTTCCGCAAAATAGCCAAAATAAGACGGCTCGTTCATGGCCTTTGTCTTGCCGTGCCCCAGATGGTCGTTGCCAAACACCACCCCGCCGCGCGCGCATAAAAAGTCCGCAAGCTCCTGATAGCGGTCGATATATTCGCACATCCCGTGGCAGATCTGCACCAAAAAAAGCGGCTTTTTTCCTTCGTCCTGCCAGCAGCATGCATACACCTTGCTTTTTTTGTCCGTCGAAGCAAACTCCAAGTCTCTTTTTTTCATACGATCCCCCTCTTTTATAAACGGCACGCACTTTTTGTCGCAACAAAATCAATGCCCGTACCCAATATGTCTTTCAAAACAACGTCCCCGCATTTTACGGGTGCCGTGACCGTCACATCGTTTAACAGCTTGACTGCGCGCATCAACATACGCTTCTCGATGGGTGCGCTCGTCTTGACCGGCAAACGCGGCAACGAAGAACCCGTAAGCCGCACCGTAGAAGTCGCCATGCGCACAGGCGTGCGCATCTCCTTTGTGACATATTCCACCCCGCGTTCACATCCCGCGCCGCGTATCCCTGTGTCGTCCACAACAATACGGCATCCCTTGGGGCATACGATACATGTAAACTCTTTCATTGTGCCGCCTCCAGCTCCAAACGTATTTCTCCCCCGTCAAGCAGCTTCTTGGGGATGCGTACCTTCTCCATCTCGCCCGGCACAACATATTCCCGCTTAAACCGCGCGATGCGTCCCTGCGCCGTACTCACCGCGACCTGCACGTTCTGGTATACATCGTCAACCCGGAAAAACAGCTCCAAAAACGAACCGATCCCGTCCATGCGCGCACGCTGCGGCAGCACATACGTCAGCCCTTTTCCCGCGTACACATCAAATGTCTTGCCGCCTGTCTCTTTTTTGCCCGTCGCATATGCGGCGGCAGCCCTGCCCGCCTGATTGCTTTCCATGGTCACAAAATCCACAAGGTCGTGCACCTGCGCCACATTGCCGCACGCAAATATCCCCGGGCAAGAGGTCTCCATGTTCTCATAAACAATTGGGCCTTTGGTGCGTCCATCAAGCTCGATGCCCGCCTCCTTGGAAAGCTCGTTTTCCGGGATCAGCCCCACAGAAAGCAGGATCGTATCACACTCGATTTCTTTTTCTGTTCCGGCAATGGGTTTCCGGTCTTTGTCCACGCGCGAGATGACCGCGCTGCGTACCCTGCGCTTGCCGCGCACCTCCGTGATCGTGCTCGATAAATAAAGCGGGATGTCAAAATCGTCTAAACACTGCACAATGTTGCGCTTGAGTCCCGCAGAATATGGCATCAGCTCTACACAAGCCATGACCTCCGCTCCCTCCAGCACCATGCGCCGCGCCATGATCAGCCCGATATCGCCAGAACCCAAGATCAGCACCTTCCTGCCGATCATGCAGCCTTCCATGTTCACATACCGCTGCGCCGTTCCCGCGGTAAATATCCCCGCCGGACGCGTGCCGGGTATACCGAGCGCACCCCGCGGGCGTTCCCTGCACCCCATCGCGAGAATCACCGCCCCCGCCTCGATATCGATACCGCCGTCGCACGGATTCACCGCGCGAATGCGCTTGTCTTTGTCAAGAGAGAGCACCATCGTATTGAGTTTCAATTCGATGTCCGTCTCATTGAGCGTGTCAATAAACCGCTCCGCATACTCCGGACCGGTCAGCTCCTCCTTGAAGTAATGCAGCCCGAACCCATTGTGGATACACTGGTTCAGAATACCGCCCGCTTCAAAATCACGCTCCAAAACGATCACCTTGCCGGCGCCGTTCTTCTTTGCCTCAATTGCCGCCGCAAGTCCCGCCGGTCCTGCCCCGATCACTGCCACATCATATTTCATATCAGTCTTCCTTCGTTTCTCCGGTCACAATATAACTGCCCTGCGTGTCCTGCAAAATGTCCTTCATGTCCATGCCAAGCGTGCGCGCCATAATGTCATGGATGCGCGGTTCGCAAAATCCGCCCTGGCACCGCCCCATGCCCGCCGCGCAGCGGCGTTTGATGCCGTCGATGCTCGTCGGCACCACCGGTCGCGCAAGGATGTCGCGTATCTCCCCTTCTGTGATCGTCTGGCAGCGGCATACGACCCGTCCATAAGCCGGATCGCGCCGGATCAGCGCATCCTGCTCCTTTTCGCTCAGTGTATGGAAGCGCACTACCTTGCGCTCATCGCAAAAATCCTGCTTCCTGTGCAATGCAAGCCCACTGTCCTTTAGCATCTCCACCAGATCCTCCGCGATCGCGGGCGCAGCCGATAAGCCGGGCGATTTGATGCCCGCCACGTTAATGAAGCCTTTGATCTCCGACTCCTCCACAATAAAATCCTTTCCCGCGACTGCGCGCAATCCGGCAAAATTACGGATATTCTGTGAAAAATCGATCATCGGTACAGACTTTAACGCCATTTCCTTCACGAACGTAAGCTCCTTTGCGTGCGTTGCCGTGTCGTCGCGCTCCGCCGTCACCTGCATGTCCGGCCCTGCGTAAAGGTTCCCGTGCACCGTAGGCGCGACCACCACCCCCTTGCCCGCCTTGGTCGGGCACTGGAATATCACGGTGGAAACAAGGTCGCCCAGTGTTTTATCAAATAAATAATATTCCCCGCGCACAGGCGTGATCGAAAATCCATTGCCGCCCGCCATCTCATATACCTTGTCTGCGTAAAGCCCCGCGGCATTGACGATATACTTAGCGGCATATTTGCCCTGCGGCGTGGTGACCACAAACAGCCCGTCCTGCCTGCTGATGCGCAGCACCTCGCTGTTCAAATAATGGTCGACGCCATTTTTGACCGCGGTTTCCAGAAGCGCCGCCGTATATTCCCACGGACTGACGATCCCGCACGTCGGCGCCCACAGCGCACACACGACCTGCCCGGAAAGGTTCGGTTCCTTTTTCAAAACCTGTTCCTTTGTCCACTTTTCCACCGGGACGTTGTTTCGTTTGCCGTTCTCGACCAGCTTGTCGATCTCTTCTTCCTCTTCCTGGGAAAAAGCCAGCACTAAAGAGCCGGTTTCCAAAAACGGGATGTCCAGTTTTTTTGCCAGCTCATGCGCGAGTTCATTGCCCCGCGCGTTATATTTTGCCATCAGCGTGCCCTGTTTGGGGTCAAACCCCGCGTGGATCAGCGCGCTGTTCGCCTTGGTGCTACCGCATGCAATGTCGTTTTCCTTTTCAACAAGCGCGGTAGAAAAATCATATTTTGAAAATTCATATGCAGCGGCGCAGCCTGTAATGCCGCCGCCCACGATCAATACCTCATATTGTTTCATCCTGCCAGCCTTTCGCACATTCGATCGCCTTTGCCCAGTGTCTGCGCAGCCCCTGCCGTTTTTCTTCGGGCATGGCCGGCACAAACGTCTTATCAAGCGTCCACTTCTTTGCTATCTCTTCCATATCGTTCCATATCCCCGTCGCAAGTCCCGCCAAATACGAGGCTCCGAGCGCCGTCGTTTCACGGATGCGCGGCCGCATCACCGGCGTATGCGTGATGTCCGACTGAAACTGCATCAAAAAATCGTTTGCGCAAGCGCCGCCGTCAACACGCAGCCTTCCTAACTTGATCTTCGTGTCCGCCTGCATCGCGTCCAGTACGTCGGCGCTCTGGTAAGCGATGGATTCCAGCGCTGCGCGAATGATGTGCTCCGCCGTCGCGCCGCGTGTCAAACCAACGATCGTTCCGCGTGCATACATATCCCAATGCGGCGCGCCCAGCCCCGTGAACGCGGGCACCAGATACACCCCGCCGTTATCCGGGACTTTTTCTGCAAAAAACGCACTGTCCCTGCTGTCTTTTATCAGCCGCATCTCGTCACGCAGCCACTGCACGACGGCGCCGCCCATAATCACGCTGCCCTCGATCACATATGGTATCTTCCCCTTGGGGGTGGCGG
>NZ_JAYFPU010000253.1:0-4295 GCF_034927525.1 Christensenella sp. | reverse complement strand
TTACGGTCGGGAAGAGGATATCGCCCGGGGGGTGCGCAGTGCCATATCTTATCCCCTTATCATGATCGGGATGATGCTTGTTATCGTGGTGGTGCTTATGGTCAATGTTATGCCGGTATTCGCCCAGGTCTTTGCCCAGCTCGGAGCTGAAATGACGGGATTTTCCCGGGCCATTTTAGAAATGGGCCTGTCCATGAACCGCTACGCCGCGGTCTTTGTGGTCCTCCTCATCCTCCTCCTGGCCACTATCTTTTATTTATGCAAGGTTCCCCGGGGTCGGGCCGCCATGGCCAGCTTTTCCTCGAAATTCTTCCTCACCCGGAAGCTCAATGAAAAAATTGCCCTGGCCCGTTTTGCCGGCGGCCTTTCCATGACCATTGCCAGTGGCTTAGACGGAGAGCACAGCCTCAGCCTGGTGGCGGATATCACCGAAAATCCCGGCCTAAAGAAAAAAATCACGGTGGCCCAGACCCTAATGGCCCAGGGGAGCAGCTTTCCAGATGCCCTCCACGAAGCTGCCCTTTTTTCCGGTATCTACGGCAAGATTCTGGCCATCGGTCACAAGAGCGGCACCCTGGACACGGCCATGGACCGGATTGCCAGCCAGTACAACGACGAGGTGGACACCGCCATCGACGGGATGCTCTCCGTTCTAGAACCCACCTTAGTCGCTGTCCTCTCCATCATCGTCGGCATTATCCTGCTCTCGGTTATGTTTCCCCTTCTCGGTATCATGAGCACCATTGGCTGATCCGGTCATTTTGCCTCCAGGAGGTGGCTCTATGAAAAATCGATTCAATCCAACTCAAAAAAGCAGATCCATCCTAAGGGATTCGGCGGTGGCCCTGGTGGTTTTCCTCCTCGTCGCCGGGGTCTTTATCTTCGGTATCCTCCAGGTTTCCTCCTCCTCCCAGGCCGAGGAAATCCAGAACCTGAAAAATGCCGTCCAGCACGCCGTGGTCCATTGTTATGCCACGGAGGGGCGCTACCCCCAAAGTCTGGGCTATATGGAGGAGCACTATGGCTTAAGCTACGATAAAAAGAAATACCTGGTGGATTACACGCCCTACGGGACCAATATTCTTCCAGGCATTACCATTATCCCCCTGGGAGGTTCCTCATGAAAATTCAGAAATCCCGGGAACACGTGGTGGATTATCTCTTCGTTTTAGCCCTATTCTTCGCCTTCGCCCTTTGCACCTTTGCCGTCATCTTCATCGGCATCAAGGTCTACAGCCAAACCGTCACCCATATGAATGAAAACTACCTGGGGCGCACCGCCACCACCTACGTCACCCAAAAAATCCGCAGCACTAGCGGCCCCATTACCATCACCGAGGTAGGAGATACCAAAGCCCTCAGCCTGGAGGATACGGAGGCCCAGACCCGTACCCTGATCTACGCCTGGCAGGGCAATCTTAAGGAGCTGACCATCAAGACATCCGATGCCGTTACCCCCGGGGCCGGACAGGATATCCTGCCGGTGGATGCCTTTGTCCCATCCCTGGCCGGCACGGGCCTCCTTGAGCTATCCATTACCGATGGAACCGGGCGACACCATCAGCGTTTTGTTGCATTCAATCCATGAGGAGGTTCCCATGAAGCATCGATACACCACATCTAAAAACACCCTCTTCCTCATGGAGCTCATCATCGCCATTTTTTTCTTCGTCCTTGCCAGTGGGGTCTGTGTCCAGATTTTCGTTAAAGCCCATCTCCTCAGCACAGACACCCAGCGTACCCAGCTGGCCGTCAATGAGGCCAGCAGTGCCGCGGATATTATCCGGGGCAACCCCGGGGATGCTGCCACCGCATTGCTGCAAAACCTCCCGGGGGCCACACTGTCCGAGGGGGCCGTGGAATGCAGCTACGATACCCAGGGTCAAACCTGCGCCCCTGGGGATGCCGACATCCAAATGCGCATCCTGTTAAGCCAGGCCGAGGGCATGATCACCGGGGAGATTGTCGTCACCCAGGCCGTCACACAGGAGAGCCTGTATACCCTCCAGGTCAAGCGTTACATCCCCATGGGTGAAAGAGGGGGGACCACGCCATGATGAAGAAAGGCTTTAATATGATGAATGTCGGTGCCTCCTCCTTCCTCGTCATTTTTACCGTCCTGGCCCTGGTGACCTTCGCCGTGCTGTCCGTGTCCAGCGCCAACGCCGATAAACAGCTGAGCGACAAGGTTCTGAAATCCACCACGGCTTATTACCAGGCCGAAAACCAAGCAGAGGAGACCCTGGCCCAAATTGATCAGGCCTTATCCCAAGGGCCTTCTCCGGATGATACCACCCTCCCAAACCTTCTCCCTGGGGGATGCACCTGGGATGCCAGTAGCCGCACCATCGCTTTTAATAAAGAAATGGGAGGTGGCCAGGCTTTGGCCGTCAGCTTAACCCTCCCTCCCGAAGGCACCACTTACCAGATTACCCGCTGGCAGGTCATCTCCACTAACGATTGGCAGCCAGATAACACTTTACCAGTGATTACCCTGAACTAGAAATGAGATTTTAAATGGATATTTCCCAAATTTTAAACCACGCCACCCAAAATAAGGCCTCGGACATCTTTATCGTCGCCGGACTGCCCTTGACCTACAAGACCAATGGCCGTTTGGTCCAAATCACCCAAACCAAGCTGCTGCCCCAGGATACCGAGGCCCTGATCCGCGGGATTTACCAGCTGGCCAATAATCGGGATTACGATCAATTCTTCGCCGCCGGAGACGACGATTTTTCCTTTTCCCTGGTGGGAATCTCCCGGTTTCGGGCCAGTGCCTATAAGCAGCGGGGCTCCGCTGCTGCCGTGGTCCGTATTATCAGCTTCCAGCTCCCTGATCCCCAAGCCCTGGGGATTCCCCAGGCCGTTATCGCCCTTATGGAAATGGTGAAGGGCCTGGTCCTGATTACCGGGCCGGCGGGCAGCGGTAAATCCACTACCCTGGCCTGTATGATCGACCATATCAACGAGACCCAGCACAAGCACATCATCACCCTGGAGGACCCCCTGGAGCACCTCCACAGTCATAAAAAAAGCATTGTCAGCCAGCGCGAAATCAGCAGTGATACGGTGGATTACGTCACCGCCCTCCGGGCCTCCCTGAGACAAAGCCCCGACGTCATTCTCCTGGGAGAGCTCCGGGATTTTGAAACCATCGACATCGCCATGACCGCCGCTGAAACCGGCCATCTCATCCTGTCCACCCTCCATACCCTGGGGGCGGCGGATACCATTGACCGGGTGATTGATGTCTTCCCCCCTAACCAACAAAACCAGATCGCCGTCCAGCTTTCCATGTGCCTGGGGGCCGTGGTCTCCCAGCAGCTTATCCCAGATGTAGATGGACGACTCATTCCTGTCTTTGAAATTATGACGCTGAATCCTGGAATTCGAAATATGATCCGGGAAAATAAAATTCATCAGATTGAGGGCATGCTTTACTCCGCCAATCAGGAAAATATGATTTCCATGGATAATAGCCTGCTGTCTTTAGTGTCCCAGGGCCGCATTACCAAGACCGTTGCCCTGGATTATGCCACCAATCCGGAAATGCTTAAAAAGAAATTGGGATAAAAAAGGCCAGCCAAAGAACAAATCATTCCTTGGCTGGCCTTTTCTTTTTTACATTTTATCCCAACAATTCTTTACGCAGCTGCCAAAGCGGTGCAAAGGCCCGGCGCAGCTCCCGATACAGCTGGTAGGTTCGGTCGTAGACCGGATAGGACTTGGCTTGATAAATCTTATCCAGGCGGCAGCAGGATCGAACAGCATCTTCAAAATCTGCGTACAGGCCCAGACCGACTCCGGCGGCCATCACCGCACCCCGGGCGGCGAATTCACTGCCCTTGGACACAGCCACGGTGGCGCCGTTGACATCGGCTATGATTCGGGGAAGGATGCCGCTGGTGGCCCCGCCGCCGGAAATCAGGATTTTATCAATCCCATTGTACCCTTCCATACAATCCCGTATAGAGAAGGCAATGGATTCGTACACTGCTCGGAGCAGCTGCTCCCGGCTGGTACTATCCGAAATACCAAAGAAGCTGGCCTTAGCATTGACATTGTTAAAGGGCATCCGCTCTCCGGCGGTGGATAAATAGGGATGGTACACCACCCCCCCGGCACCGGGCTCGGTCATCTCCACCATCTGGTCCGCCAGGGCGTAGTCTGGGCGCCCCAGCAGTTCCTTCAGGGCCCAGTCGATATTGGTCATCCCGTTAAGGGTCGACATCACCTCCACCGCCTTGTCCACACAGACATGGGGCAGGAAATGTCGCCAATACCGGGTGGGG
>NZ_JAYFPU010000060.1:0-5838 GCF_034927525.1 Christensenella sp. | reverse complement strand
CCTGCTCATACAGGACGGCCGCGATACGGTAAATGGACGTATTCGTTTTTCGTGTCACAGGCGGAAACAATGTTGCCGCCGTATCTAGTTTATAACCGCTGTCCATAGTACCTCTTTCCCTGCTAGGCCGCGCGCGCCGTATCCTTCCTCTTTAAAAAACGAAAGAGGATCTTGACCCTCTCTCATTCTATCACATCTTTTTCTTATAACTTATAAGAATTTCTTAAATGTTCATGAATTTTAACGGTTGAACAGGTCAAGCGATCCGGAGACCGTATTGACGTCGATTGCGATATCTCCGCCCTTGTACTGGTTGTTCTTCATCGCAAAATCATTGTTGGTACTGCCGGATACCGTGTCATACGAAAGGGTGAATCCGTTGTTCTCCGGCAGGATGATCTCCACCGAGCCCGAAACCGTATCTACAGATATCTTTTCCAGCTTATCCGCATTGCTGCACGCAAACCGCACGGTACCGCTTGTCGTATTCGCAGAAAACTTTCTGGCTTGCTCCGTAACAACGTCCACCGAGCCCGACGTGCTCGAGACATCCACTTCCAGAAGCGTGCCCTGCGCCGAGATCGCGCCGGATAGGGTATCCGCGTCAAAGGTTTCCGCAGAAGTGCCGCTTACCTCAATGCTACCGCTTGTACTGTCCGCTTTCATTTCCTTAAAAGTACCGTCGTTTACAGCGACCGCACCGGACGTCGTGTCAAAGGTTCCGCGGCTCCCGCTGATTCCCTGCACATCGATCGAGCCCGACACCGTACTCACGTCGAGCATTCCGGCATACTCCTTAGGGATATAAAGCGTGATCTTGATGTCCTTATTTCTGCCCCAGTTCGTAAAGATCGTTTGTTTGGCTCTGCCGCTCTGCATGAGCAGCTCCCCGTTTTTCACGCCATAATGCATGATGTCCTCGTCGTCAAGCTGCTGCCTGCTCGTCTGCTCCGCACGGATCTCCTTGTCGTCAGAAAGCACGATCTCCACACGCTCGTCGACAAACTGCATCGATATCCGCTTGATGCCCTGCGCATCTTTTTCAAAATTTGTGCTCGTCTGCGCGTCCTCCGGCATCTGGTCAAAAAATCCGTTCAGATTGATGCCTACGTTAGAGAACATATTAGATACGCCCGACCATGCGTTGTTCCACATCGTCCCGCCAATGATGCCCCACACAAGCACTGCCGTAAGGATCACAGCGATCACTGACCATATTACGATTTTACCAATTTTACTCATATGATTGCTCCTCTTATTTTATGTTGACCTTTACGATCTGCTGCACCGCCGCACCAATCAGGAATATCACCCAGCTGAACGCCCATGCCCCTGTGGTAAAACTGATTACGAAGTACAATACCACGATTATCATCCACATCGCACTCGTATATGTAGAGACCCTGTGTTCTCTCGATTGCGTTTCACCTTCCGTCATAAACGCCGCCTTCATGATCTGTTCCGCCGCCGCACCGATCAAAAATATGATCCACGTGATATGCCACGCGCGTGTCGCAAAACTGATCAAAATGTACGCCGCCACCACAATAAGCCAGAATGCGCTTGAATATGCCTTGCGCTTGTCTGTCGGTTGTTGCTGCTGTTGTTCATCCATTTATATACACCATCCTTATTTGGTAGAAGCTCTGATGATCTGTTCCGCCGCCGCAGCGATCAAAAATATGATCCATGTAATGTACCAAGCCATCGTCAGAAAGCTGATGATGAAGTAAAGCGCTACGACAAGCGACCAGAACGCACCCAGATAGGCCGAGCGTTTTTCGTTCTTCTTTTTTGTTTCCACCTGCCATTGCTTAAATTCTTCCACCATCGTATCATCCATTTTTTCGTACCTGGGCTTTAGGGAGCTGTTGTAAACAAGAAGCCCCGTCGCGATCGCGATCAGCGCGAACATAAGCGTCAGCCCGATGATCGGCTGCCCCGTCGTTCCTAAGGTAATGATCATCACCGGCGATAAGATGTACAAAACCACCGCGATCGCCACCAGCTTCGCTGATTTCCTGCGCTCCGCTTCCGCCTGGACTTTGTCTGACGGGCCATATTCGCTTGCGCTCGCAATCAGCTCATCCACATCCCCCACGCTGCTTTTCACTACTTCAAACGCTTCTGTTTCCGTCGCGCCCGATTTGATCAAGTCATAATACTTTTCCTTCAAGTTCATGAGAATTTCCTGACGCAGCTCGATCATCTTCTTGCTCTTGGGCGCATCTGCAAACAGGTTTTCTACATATTGGCGTAAATTTTCTTCCATACTTTGATCCTCCGTTATGATTCCTTCCATATTTTCAAGTACTAAATCAGGCTGTCGATCAGTTTCTTTGTCTTTTCCCAGTCTTCCTGATTCGTCTCGTAAAGCGCCCTTCCAAGTGGTGTCACACGGTAATACCGCCTGCGCGCCCCTGTCGTTTCATCTCCCCAATACGATTCGATCATGCCCGCGTTCTCCAGCCTGCGAAACGCGGAATAAAGCGTTGCTTCCTTTAGTTCATATTCACCCTGTGTCGTCTGCTGTATCGATTTATTGATCTCATATCCATAGCTATCCTTTTTCAACAGCTGTGCCAATATAATCGTCTCCGTATGTCCCCGGATCAAATCTGATGTCAGTGACATAAACCATCATCTCCTTTCCCAATATCTCGCATTTCAATTTACATTATATTCTCACATACCTCGCCTGTCAATGTATATTTTTAAAAAATATATCACATCTTTCTTGACTTTCTTTTTATTGTGTATTAACATTACAAACTAATACGCAAAAAGTCACTAAATAACGGGGGCACACATTGGCAGCAGCAGAACAATCCAACCCACAATATATTGGTTGGAAGCGCAAAATCATACTATTCTTATCCGGCCAGACGGTCTCGCTGTTCGGGTCTTCTTTGGTGCAGTTTGCAATCATCTGGTATATCACGCTCTCCACGCAGTCGGGTAGCACCATGACGATTGCTTCCATTTGCGCTTTTGCGCCGCAGGTAGTGATTTCCCTTTTTTCGGGCGTATGGGCCGACCGCTTTAACCGGAAATTCCTGATCATTGCCGCAGACGCGATGACCGCGACCGCCACTCTGATCCTTGCGTTCTTTTTCATGTCGGGGCACGATGAGCTTTGGATGATCTTTCTTGTATCGGGTATCCGTTCTGTTGGCGCGGGCATCCAGATGCCTGCTGTAAACGCCTTTTTGCCGCAGATCGTTCCGACGGACAAGCTGACGCGCATCGGCGGCATCAATGGCAGCCTGCAATCCGTCATGTTCATTTTATCTCCTGCGGCAGCCGGAGCACTTTTGTCCATGTCTTCTCTGGAGTCTGTCTTTTTTGTCGACGTTTTTACAGCGACGATCGCTATTATAATCATGTTTGCTTTAAAGGTGCCCGCACACGAAAAGGCGCTTCTCAAACAAAAAGGCGGTTATTTTGACGATCTCAAGGCCGGCCTCAAATATGTATGGAGCAGCGGGTTTTTCCGTGCCTACTTCATTTTCTACGCGATCTTTTTCTTTTTGATCGTTCCTGCGGCACAGCTGACGCCGCTCATGGTGTCGCGTACGTTTGGCGACGAATATTGGCGTCTTTCCGCGACGGAGATTGCTTTTTCCGCAGGCAGCGTGATTGGCGGGATCATTATTTCCATATGGGGCGGCTTTAAAAACCGCATGCGCACCATTGCTTTATGCTGTATCTTGTTCGGCACCTTTACGATGTTTGTCGGCATTGTTCCGGGGTTTGTTGCCTTCCTCATCATGATCCTTTTGACAGGCAGCTCCGTTCCCTTCTTTACAACACCTTCTATGGTGCTGCTGCAAGAGCAGGTCGATCCAAACATGCAAGGGCGCGTGTTCAGCCTGACACAGATCGTCATGACCGCTATGATGCCTCTTGGCATGGCTTTTTTCGGCCCGCTTGCCGACCAGATACGTATCGAGATACTGATGATCATAACAGGGATCTGCGGCGCACTTGTGGGCGTACTTATGTTGTTTAACAAACACTTCAAGCACGGGCTGATTACCGATTAAGTTTCCTGTTTAAAAATACAGGGAAAACCCTTAAGCGAGGAGAGGCGATTTATCTATGGATCTCAGTTACCGTCTTGGATACCGTGCGATCAAAACAGCGATCGCAGTCTTTGTTTGCCTGCTGCTCGGTTATATACTCAACCGGACGGCGGCCTTTGCGGTCATTGCCGCCATCCTGTGTATCCAGCCGACCTACGATAAATCAAAACATACGGGGCTGCACCGCATTCTGGGCACGATCATCGGTTCACTGTTCAGCTTTATCCCGTTGGAGCTTGCGAACGTGATCCCGCACTATGCCGACTACTGGTTCCTGCTCATCCTGCCGCTGCTCATCCTTGCGCTGATCTTTTTGTGCAACATCCTCGGTATCAAGGATTCCGTCGGTCCGAGCTGCGTGATCTTCATGGCTATCGTTTTGCTGCATGCCGGCACCACGCTCGATACGCTTCCCTATGTGTTGACGCGTACGGCAGAAACGGTCGCCGGCGTACTGATCGCCCTGCCTATCAACCGTTTTTTGTTCAATCCCAAAGAGCTGCCATCCTGTGAAGATGACGACGAATAGACGTTTGCACGCTCCTTTCCGTATGTTATACTGGTAATAAGAAGAAGCCGAACAGATGGAGGCAACCATGAAAGAAAACAAATATGACGATCAGGCTTTTTTTGAAAAATACTGCCAGATGGATCGTTCGGTAAAGGGCCTTGCGGGTGCGGGAGAGTGGCATATCCTGCAAACGATGCTCCCCGACTTCAAGGGAAAGCGCGTGCTCGACTTAGGCTGCGGCTTCGGTTGGCATTGCGAATACGCGATCGAACACGGCGCAAAATCCGCCGTCGGCATCGATATCTCTGAGAAGATGCTCGAACAGGCGCGCCGCCGCAACGGTTCCAATAAAATCGAATACATCTGCGCCCCCATCGAGGATGTCGATTTCCCCTGCGGGTATTTTGATATTGTGATCAGCTCTCTCGCGTTCCACTACCTCGAATCTTTTGAAGAAATCTGCGCCAAGGTCTCGTCCTATCTTTCGCCGGGCGGCGCTTTTGTTTTCTCGGTCGAGCACCCCATATTCACCGCCTACGGCACGGAAGACTGGTATTATGACGAAAACGGCAATATAGCGCACTGGCCGGTCGACCGCTATTTTACGGAAGGCAAGCGCGATTCCGTCTTTTTAGGCGAACAGGTCACCAAGTACCATAAGACACTTACCACATACTTAAATACGCTGCTCACCTCTGGTTTTATGATCACCGGCCTCATTGAGCCGCAGCCAAGTGAGGAAGTGCTCGACACGGTAGAGGGCATGCGCGATGAGCTTCGCCGTCCGATGATGCTAATTGTATCCGCAGAGAAAAAATAATAAGAATTTATATAAAAAGACGAGGCAACTGCCTCGTCTTTTTTAAATAAATAGCCGTACACCACACTCCGAATTTGCTCTCATGAGAGGAACTCACATCGTTGACTCAGAACAGGCACGCCTGCGGCACACGCGGCAATTTGCTTACTGCTGCTTCCGTCAGGACCTGACAGGGTTCACAACGCAGCGTTGCACAGGACCCATCCATCAACATCAAACAATGTGCTCCATACCTTACAAGAGAAACCCTCGGCGCGGAATTCAACCCCGCTATAGCGGCTTGCGGGTTACAGGACACCGCTAACTCCCCGTCTAGTACGGCAAACTGGATAACTACTTACACACACTTACAGCCCGCGGAAAATACATTCCTCACGGCCGGCTCCCACACCGATCATCTTGACCGGTACGCCGGTATGCTG
>NZ_JAYFPU010000221.1:0-15704 GCF_034927525.1 Christensenella sp. | reverse complement strand
TTATACTTGTTTTCCAGCTCACTATTTTGATCAAACTTAAAAAGTTTGGCAAGCTTACGAACAAGATAAACGGGAGGGAAAAGCCAGAAATCATAATAACTGATATACTCGATGGAAAATCCCGCGCCGAGAACCAGATTCTGGAATTCTTCCTTGGAATATCTTCTTTTATGCATACAATTTTCATCATGTTTAGACCACAAAGAAGAAAAAGCAGGGACTGTAAAAATAGCAAGCGCATTTTCTTCAAGGGAATCATAAATATTTTTCATGGCAATATCATCATGCTCAATATGCTCAAGCAAATCCAGTGCGACTGCTAAATTGTATTTTTCAGGGAGGCTTAATTGTTCGAGATTGGCTTGAATCAAATCGCCGGAGAAATGGTCTCGGCAAAATTCTAAAGCTTCGCTACTAAAATCAATTCCTGTGACTGTACCGTATTTGGATAGAAATTTTAACATCAATCCGCAGCCACATCCGAAATCGGCGATTTTAGCATCCTTGATCCCAGCCTGTTCAATAATGGATAAGACAATATCATGCTTGGCGCGAAAATACCAATGACCTTCTTCGATCGCGTGCATGGATTCATACATTTCACTTTTCATGGAAAATCTCCTTTTCGGTGCAGGAATGCTCTTTGATGATATAGGACGGGCGCCCTTTGACCTCCAGAAAAATCTTCGCAAGATATTGCCCTAAAATACCAATGCCAAGCAGTTGAACACCACCTAATAAAAGAATGATGGTGGTCATACTTGCCCAACCATCCACATTATTACCAAATATTAATTTTTGTAAAATAAAAAAGATAATCAGTCCAACGGAAAGTATGCAACAGAGGATTCCAAGAAAAGAAACCAGAGTCAACGGCACGGTTGAAAAAGAGATAATGCCGTCCATCGAATATTTCATCAAATCCCAAAAAGACCATTTGCTTTGTCCGCCATGCCGATCTCTATTTTCATAAGTAAGGTATTTTGTCTTAAAGCCAACCCAAACAAACAGACCCTTTGAAAAGCGGTTTTTTTCCTTTAAAGTAAGCAAAGCATCAACCATATTTCGTTTCATCAAACGAAAATCGCGTGCGCCGTCTACAATCTCGATTTTAGAAATTTTGTTGATGACCCGATAAAACGACTTTGCAAAGAAGGATCGAACCCGGGGTTCGCCTTTGCGCGTTATTCGTCTTGAGCCGATACAATCGTAATCTTCGGAAAGAAGGAGAGGATACATTTCCAAAAGCAGTTCAGGTGGATCCTGCATATCGGCATCCATAATAGCGACAAAATCGCCGGAAGAATATTCGAGACCTGCAAGCATTGCCGCCTCTTTCCCAAAATTTCTTGAGAAAGAAATATACTGAACATTGGGATCATTCAGTTGGAGTTCCTTCAACTTACCCAAGGTTGCGTCAGAAGAACCATCGTCAATAAAAATAAATTCATACTCAGAAATAGGGAGCTGATTTAAGACATTCATGGATGCCTTATAAAGCTCTACAATATTCTGTTCCTCGTTATAACAAGGAACAATCAAAGAAATATCTTTCAATTATATCAACTCTCCCAATCGATGTCTGAGTAATAAAACAAACTTTACTGTTTGATTGTTACAAGACATATATAAATATTATATATTTAAAATATAGTCGCGTCAAATAAAACAGCTTGTAGCAATAGGGGACAAATGAATATACAAAGCTTGCTGGATTTATTGTTCGGGTATATACTGATAAAAGTATATATGAAATTATGTGATGTCTGGGAGAAAATAAGTAATGTTGAAAGAAACAAAACAGTCGGTTACCACAAAAAAAATGTTGAATTTTTATCATACGATCAGTGCGGAGGATGATCGGAAGCAAAGTATATGGGCGTTTGGAATCGCTTGTATTATTGCTGTGATTTCGGCTGTTTTTTATTATATATCTGTGTTGGATCATAAAATGATTTATACGGATATTGTAATGGATTATCCTATCTATGGGCAATATAAGAATGCGGATTATGAAACCATTGCTGTGTTTTTTGTTGTGTTCCTTATTGTATATCTTGTTACATCCTGGCTTTTGAATAGAAAACAAATACCATCGGTGCGCCCGTTAGGGAAATCGTCGAATGGAGCGTCCGTATGGTTTACCGTTGCGCTGATTATACTTGCGATCTGTCTGCTGAAAAATTATTATTTTACAACGGTATCTTTTACTATTGATGTAATTCTGATTCTCTTTTTTGTTATTTTGGCGATTTATCTTTTATATTATCGTGTGGAAAAGAGAATCATTATCCAGACGTTAATTGGATGTTATGTTGGGAATTTATCGTTTGCGGGACTGATGGCTTTTGCTTCGCATTTTTCTGTGAAGCTTACAGCATTCGCAGAGCAAAATATTGTATACTATTATATCACATATATAGTATTGTGCGGCATTGTGGCGATTGCGGTCAAAGCTCGTTCAGGGGAGGGAAGAAAACGCTTCTCAGACAAGCTATCTTTACTTACACAGTTTTTTGCTCCTGCGGCATTGCTCATATTAATTACACATCGGTACTTTCTGGATGGAGAGATATTTGCCCAACCATATTTTTCTAAATTTAAAACACTGGTACTGCTGGTTATTTTGGTACTGTTAGCTGTAAATCTTGTAACACTAATTAAGTATGCCAAAAGGAAAATTAACACCATCAAACCATTATGGATCACTACTTTGATCGTGCTGACGGTTGTAGTGCTTTGGAACACGCCTTCTCTTGTTATCAATCCTGACGGTTTTCATACAGGAGAAACAGAGATAGTATGGCAGCAAATTATGGAATTCGGACAGGCATGGAATACTGAATTTGTTTCGGTTCTTCAGGGACTGGGAATGATGACATCCGGTATCAATGCGCTCTTGTTTGGAGGGACATTTGCCACCTATGTGTTTGCAAATTACACTTTATATATCGTTGTGGCCGTTATCACAATGGTATTGCTCTACCACATTGTACCGCAAAAATGGCTGTTGATTATCTTCTTGATTTTTGTTCCGCAGTTATTGATTATCAATAGATTATATTTTATTTTACCTAGCTTGCTAATATTAGCATTGCCGTACCTGACAAAGCGGCCGATTATTTGGAGTTATGTGTATATCGGGCTATGCCTTTTCAACTTATGGTATCAACCAACTTATGGCGGCGCTATCATGGTAGGGGTTTTGCCTGTTTGGATATATATGCTGATACGTGCGAGAAAGCAAGGAAAGCTGTTTGGCGCAACGGCGCCAAAACAAAAAAGGAATACGATTTTATTTTTAGTCAGCATTGCAGGGATACTCATTGTTTGTTTGCCATATTTGTTGTCTACCTTACATTTTATCAGCTCTAACGGGACTGATACAGTGATCACAAATGGTACGGCATTTGAGCAGACATGGATGAATTTTGCGGCAGGAGCCTACGGGGGAACGCCACTGGCAGCCTTTTTGGAGATTTTTGTAAAATCGTTTGGGGGGTTGCTTGCTTGCGCGTTTTTGCTTTTCATGCTGGTGCGGTATGTGTTAAAGGAAAAAGGACACACCCTGAGGGTGCAAGGATTATTGCTCACACTTTCGGCGGTGTTGATTTTTTTGATAGCGATTCCTGCGGTATATACGAGGATCGATGCAAACGGGATATCGCGCGTAGGTTGCATGGTGTACATTTTTGTAATCGCAATCTTGCCGTTGTTGTGCGTTTTGTATTGGAACAGGATTCAGCATAAACGGATTTTGCTTGTGTTTTTGGCAGCATTGACGCTCTTGCCAGTAGTAAATACGAATCCGGGTTATTTCTCATATGTGCAAAAGGCAGTAGATACAACCCAGATGACTTCCGAAGAAGTAGCTTATCATGATCCGGAAGTAACCGGAATAGAGGGACTGGGGTATACTTTGGTTCCAAAAGACGGATCGGCTGACAATTATATGGAAGAAATTACTGCGTTGACCGAATTATTGGATAAACTGGAAATTACTGACGAACAATCCTATTATGATACAACGAATGAAAATATTTATTATAAGCTTTCGGGTAAAAAAGTACCAGGACTTTATGCAGCGGGATTGGTGGTGCCTAATAGCGCGTTGCAGAAAGATGTTATAGAACGTTTGCAGCAATCGGATGTACCGGTCTATTTCTTTGGACAAAAACCGGAATTTACGCCGATCAGTATACGCGCATATCGGGTTTATCGTTATTTATTGGAATCAGGTTATGAACTTGTAAAATATAAAGGAAGTTATTTCTTGGTTCGTGGCGACATTGATTTGTCGCCATTACAGACACAAAGTATATTCCGCAGTGAAAATCAAACCGATAGCGCTATGAATGCACTTGATAAAGTAGAAAAGAGGGCTCTCACACAACCGGAATCTATAAACGACTTGCGACTGGAAAATGGCAACTATGTGATTGAAGGTGAGGATCCGTTTTTGGTGTTTGATGTATCAGATCAATCAATAGTGACCGATGCGCCGCTCGTTCTTGCACAGGGGCTAGGAGATGAGAAGGAGGGGAACATACAAATATTTTTTGAATCCGAAACAGTGCAGGCAAATGAAGAAAATGCTAAGACCTATGCTGTAACAGGAAAAGAGGTTCTGTTGCCCGCAAAAGCAGGAATAGAAGGCGAACAGATTCAGAAACTCCGAATAGATTTTGACGGCTTCCAGCAAGGAGATGCCATTCCAGAAGATGGGATGATTCTTTATCAACCGGATGAGGAAACATTCCGCATGTTTGACGGCAATGCTTCTTCAGCTCTTTACGAAGAATTTGATCAAAGATACTGCTGGAGCGATTTGATGTACCTGCCGCAGGAATGGGGAAGAAATTTTGAAAAGATGACGGAACGCTTTCGCGAAACGACTGGAATGGATTGTGTATACGACGATGTCACAGGAGTAAATAGTCTTACACCCAAAGATTCGGTTGCCGGGAAGAATGCGGAGTTTTTATTGGTAGATGCTGGGAATGAAATAATTTCAACTGTGAATGCTACAGTAAAGGTTTATGGAATAGACCGCTATGGTAATGACTTTATACAGGAGTTTCAATTAGCTACCCAGGAAAATAAATTATTGATACCAATCGGAACATCGGCACGTTGCCTGCTTGCAGATCAAATAGAGAATGTAGAAATTAGATTTACGGATGCTCAAGGGGGGGCCGCTGGTATTGCAGTAAAGGAAGCGGAATTTTATGAATTGGTAGGATAACGGGAGGACGGGAAAAGGGGCTGTTAGCCTCTGTGGTAGGCTTGAAAAAGTTATTAGCGTCCTGTATAATAAACAAAGTCAGTTTTAGAGAAGACGGGGAGATCATGGAGGAATGGTGACGTGGAGCATATCGAAAGAAGGATATTAGGTAAGGGTATTGCATTGATGATATGTTCAGCCTTATCCGCCTGTGTTGGGCAACTGATGTGGAAAATGGCTGCTCAGTATAGTGCACCGTGGTATTATCTGGCTGGGATTGTATTATATGGAATAGGGATGCTTTTTATGTTGCTGGCTTTACGACATGGTGAGTTGTCAGTTTTGCATCCAATGCTGAGCTTGGGCTTTGTATTGTCATTGTTTCTGGGTGTTTGGTTTTTAGGGGAACAAATTACGGTAACGCGAGTATTGGGAATTGCAGCAATTATAATTGGAATGTTGTTTCTTTCCAGAGGGGAGAGAAAACAATAATATGGAAGGTAATGTTTTGTTGTTGGGGCTTGGAGTAGCGGCGATGACGGCATCAGGATCGCTGGGAGCGCTATTTTTAAAGAAAACAATGGTCAAGCACGATAAAGTAAGCGTTCCATTGTTATTGAAGACCCCGGTTTTTTATATTGGCGTTCTTTTCTATCTCGCGGGTATGATAATTAACCTTGTTTTGGTTAATTATATGGAATATACTGTTTTGTATCCGCTTTCGGCGATCACGTATGTCTGGACAATTTTTATTTCGTATTGGGCGCTGAAGGAACGGATCAATAAATTCAAGGTTATTGCAATATTATGCATATTGTTGGGCGTAGTTTTGATTAATATTTAAATGAGGGTTGGGTATGACAGTTGCACTTTGTTTGATTGTATGGAATGAAATTGATGGACTGAAGCATGATTTGCCGTTGCTTGATAAAAATCAATTTGATCAGGTTTATTGTATTGACGGAGGGAGTGTGGATGGATCACGCGAGCTTTTAGCGGAGTATGGAATCCCGATTTACGATCAAACGAAAAGAGGTATCAATCAGGCATGTATTGATGGAGCAGCCTGTTGCGAATGTGAAGCATTTGTGTTCTTTCATCCCAAGGGTACAATACCGGTACAGGATACATATAAATTTCGTGCACTGTTTGAACAAGGTTATGAATTTATTGTGGGTAGCCGGATGGTAAAAGGAGCTCATAATGAAGAAGATAATAAATTATTTCGTCCGCGAAAGTGGTTTGTGCTTTTTCTGGCACGCATAGCGGCCATGCTCTTTAAAAGAGAAGGGAATTATATCTCTGATGTACTCCATGGATTTCGGGGAATGACAACAGAAAGTTTCAAACGGATAGGAATCTCTGATTTTGATCGTTCGATTGATATCGAAATGGTATGCCGTTCTTATAAAGCGCATACGAAACGGATTGAATTCCCAACAACGGAGTCTGCGCGTCTGGGCGGCGAAACACATTTTAAGGCGCTTTCGACAGGATGGCAAACGTTGAAATATCTTTTTTGGGAATGGCGTCGTAAAGATTGATGTGCTCTTATGGCATGAAAATAGGCTCGACTTGCCCGTATGTTGAAGGAGAATATAGAATATGAAATATTTAATTTTAGGTGCGGGTCCTGCGGGATTAGCTTTTGCCAACAGGTTAAAACAGGCGGGAGAGAGGGATTTCTTAGTATTGGAGAAGGAGCCGGAAGCAGGTGGTCTTTGCAGGTCGGCAGAGGTTGACAATTTCCCTTTGGATATTGGCGGTGGCCATTTTTTGGACGTGCGACGACCGCATGTAAATGAATTTCTTTTTGGGTTTATGCCAGAGGAAGAATGGAGTATATTTAATCGAGACAGTCGTATTGTGGTCAATGGCAACACGGTCAACCATCCTATAGAAGCAAATATCTGGCAGATGAAACTAGAAGACCAGGTAGAATATCTAAAGTCTATTGCTGTTGCCGGATGCAATATAGGACAGGATATGCCACGAGATTTTGTGGACTGGATTTATTGGAAATTGGGAGCCAAAATAGCAGAAGACTATATGATTCCATATAACCAGAAAATGTTTAATAAAGAATTAAACCAACTTGGGACATATTGGCTGGAAAAGCTTCCTAACGTCAGCTTCGAAGAAACGTTGATGTCATGCCTCACAAAACGCGCTTACGGTACACAGCCTGGACATGCACAGTTTTATTATCCAAAGCAGTATGGTTATGGAGAACTGTGGTTAAGAATGGCAAAAGCAATCGAGGATAATATTGAGTATAATGTTTCAGTGAATGGTATTGACTTTGATAACAAGACAGTAGTGTCGGCGGACGGATGCAGATATCAGGCGGACGTCATTATTTCCACCATTCCCTGGTTGGAGTTTGACGAGATTATTGGGATGCCGGAGGAATTGAAGGCATCCATTAGTAAGTTGAAGTTTAGCTCTGTCCAGATTGAGTATGTTCCGGAGCAGCTTGATACTGAGGCGCAATGGATATATTATCCGGATGCAAGTTTACCATATCATCGTATTCTGGTGCGTCATAATTTTTGTGGAAACAGTAAGGGATATTGGACGGAAACAAATAGTGAGCGTATACATGTGAACAAAGCTGAGAAAGCATTCACATATATGAATAAGTATGCCTATCCACTGAATACAATCAGCAAACCAGAGATTATGGAAAAATTGCTGACGTGGAGCAAGGCACGAGGTATTATTGGTTTAGGGCGTTGGGGGGAGCACGAGCATTATAATTCGGATCTGACTGTAGATTTGGCTATGGGAATGGCAGATGCTGTTATGCATTAGGGATTACCATCTTTTTCGAAATTCGCCGGGAGATATGCCTTCTAGCCGTTTGAATATTCTAGAAAAATAATTAGCATCAGTCATGCCGCATGCATGACTGATTTCTTCTATAGATGAAGTTGTGAAACGAAGGAATTGTTTGGCGCGGTTTATGCGTACATGCAGCAGATAATTGTTGACGGAAAGACCAAATTGTTCCTTAAATACCCGAGTGAGGTAAAACTTATTAACGTAAAAGAGATCCGCAAGCATATCGAGGGAAATTTTTTCTTGATAGTGTTGGTCAAGGTACTCTTTGATATTTTGTAGATTCTGTTTTTTTGTGGTGCTGAATGAATTACGCAGGGGATCCCAGCCCTCTTCCATTAAGAGCGTTAAAAGAGAAGCAAGATGCTCATAAATTTTCATATCCCGGATATAATCGGCTGAGGATGCGATTTCATATATTTGTTCTAATATCTGATGATATTGATCGAGAGTATGGGCGTGGAAACAAGGTTGTCCCCCGCGTTCCATATATTTTTCATAAATAGCGTTCATATTGGGTCCGTAAAAATGGGCCCATTTTAGTGTCCACAAATCATTAGAGGAACAGTGTGCATAAGGCTTTCGGCAATCAATGAATACACAATCGCCTACTGTTAATGAATAAACAGATCCATCATATTTCAAAGTTCCTGAACCATGGAGGACTACAAAAAAAAGATAAGAAAAAAGTCCTTTGCGTTTACTGCTATGAGGCTGCTGTGCCTGTAATTCTCCTGTCTCCTGAAGATGAATCAAATTAGCCTTGGCAAAAGCAGAAGGCGTATAAATAATTCGATTGGATTTTACGAGATCTCCATGAAACAAAGTGATTGCCAAAATATTCCTCCTATAGATTAGATTGAGTATTTTTAGTATATCAAAAAAGTCAATATAATGCTAGAATTACACAATATATACACTTATAAACATTGGATATTTTGATTAGAATAACGTTTATGGTGCTTTTAGCAGAGAGTCAGAAGAGAACAAAATAATAATAAAAAGAATAAAACGTTGAGGGATATTATGAAAAAAGCATTGATTACTGGAATTACAGGACAGGATGGTTCTTATCTCGCCGAATTTCTGCTGGAAAAAGGCTATGAAGTGCATGGAATTGTAAGGAGGGTCTCTATTTCGAACACGTCTAGAATTGACCATTTGATTGCCGATAACGCGATAACGCTACACGATGGAGATTTGTCGGATTCCTTGTCTTTGATACGTATCATTCATCTGGTAGAACCAGATGAAATATATAATTTGGCGGCACAATCGCATGTACAGGTATCGTTTGATGTACCGGAATACTCCGGCGACGTGGACGCGATTGGTGTTCTTAGGGTACTAGAGGCAGTACGTGTGTTAGGGCGAGTAAAGGAAACGAGAGTATATCAGGCATCCACTTCAGAACTTTATGGAAAGGTAGAAGAAATACCTCAGAGAGAATCGACGCCATTTCACCCATATAGTCCTTATGCAGTGGCAAAGCAATATGGGTTTTGGATTACAAAAGAATATCGTGAGGCGTACGGAATGTTTGCGGTGAATGGTATACTATTTAACCATGAGTCTGAAAGGCGAGGTGAAAATTTTGTTACAAGGAAAATCACCTTGGCTGCGGGACGGATTGCTGAGGGTTTACAGGATCGGTTGGAATTAGGAAACATGGATTCCCTACGTGACTGGGGATACGCAAAAGATTATGTTGAGTGTATGTGGATGATGCTTCAACATGATGTTCCGGAGGATTTTGTTATTGCTACCGGTCAGCAGCATACGGTAAGAGATTTTACAGAGAAAGCTTTTCGGTTTAATGAAATCGAGCTTTGCTGGGAAGGAAAGGGATTGGAGGAAAAAGGATATGACAAGAAAACAGGTAAGCTGTTGGTATGCGTGAATCCAGAATGGTTCCGCCCAACGGATGTAGATAATCTTTGGGGTGATCCAACAAAGGCAAAGACTGTTTTAGGATGGAATCCACAAAAGACGAGCTATGAGGAATTGATACGTATTATGGCTGAGCATGACCGATTGATTGCAAAACAAGAAGCGGCAATCCGGAAAGCGAAGCAGAACTAACAAGAAAGACGATAAGTGTGATGAAAAAAAGTGCAAAAATCTATGTAGCGGGACATCGTGGTATGGTTGGTTCTGCTATTGTGCGAGTATTAAGCAAAAAGGGATATCAGAACATTATTACAAGAACACACAAGGAATTGGACCTTTGCAGACAGGAAGCAGTGGAGGAGTTTTTTGGTGAGCAAAAACCAGAATATGTTTTTCTTGCTGCGGCGAAAGTAGGAGGAATTGTAGCAAACTCGGAATCTCCTGCAGATTTTATGTATCAGAACACTATTTTGGAAATGAATGTCATTCATTCTGCATGGAAAAATAACTGCAAAAAGCTATTATTTCTGGGATCGTCGTGTATTTATCCTAAAATGGCTCCGCAGCCAATAAGGGAGCAGTGTCTTTTGACCTCAGAACTGGAAAAGACAAATGAGGCATATGCCTTGGCTAAAATTTCAGGATTGAAATATTGTGAATACCTAAACATCCAGTATGGAACAGATTATATATCGGCGATGCCGACGAACCTCTATGGCCCGAATGACAACTATCATCCAATGCATAGCCATGTCTTGCCTGCGCTTATCCGAAGGTTTCATGAGGCGAAAGAGTCAGGACTTGACGAGGTGACATGCTGGGGAAGCGGTACGCCGCTGCGTGAGTTTTTGTTTGTAGATGATCTGGCGGATGCCAGCCTTTTCTTAATGAACCACTATTCCGGTAATGAAACTGTAAATGTGGGGACGGGAAAAGAATTGACGATAAAGGAGCTGACAGACTTGACAGCAAAGGTGATCGGCTATAGTGGCAGGATAAAATGGGATACTACAAGACCTGATGGTACTCCAAGAAAGTTATTAGATGTATCTAAACTGGAAAAATTAGGGTGGAAATACAAAACAGAATTAGAGGATGGGATTGGCCTTGCCTATGAGGATTTTTTGAACAATCCTGTGAGAGCGGAACGATAAAAAAAGTCTTTACAGGACAGAAGGGATTTAAAATGAATATCGTACTATTGTCTGGGGGGTCAGGAAAACGCTTGTGGCCACTTTCAAATGATATACGCTCCAAACAGTTTATTAAGATCTTTAAAACGGAAGCTGGCGAATATGAGTCTATGGTGCAACGCGTATATCGTCAAATCCGGACGGTGGATAAAACAGCGTCAATAACCATCGCCACATCCAATACACAGGTATCCGCTATTTATAATCAGTTGGGCGATGGCGTTGGTGTATGCGTCGAACCCCGTAGAAAGGATACTTTTCCTGCGATTGCTTTAGCGAGTACATATCTTCATGATGTAAAGGGGATCCATGAAGAGGCTCCCATAGTTGTATGTCCGGTAGACCCCTATGTGGAGAACGATTATTTTGAGGCGATAAAAGAATTAGGAAAGCTTGCGGAAGGCGGGGATTCAAACCTGGTACTGATGGGAATCGAACCGACCTATCCCAGTGAAAAATATGGTTATATCATTCCGGCAGATAAAAAGACGGTTAGTTCTGTGAATGCATTTAAAGAAAAACCAAGCGAAGAGGCAGCAAAGGAATATATCAGACAAGGTGCCCTATGGAATGGAGGGGTATTTGCGTTTAAGCTGAAATACATCTTGGAAAAAGCGCATGAAATGATTGAGTTTACTGACTACGAGGATTTGCTGGCAAAATATGATACGCTAAAAAAAATCAGTTTTGACTATGCGGTTGTGGAAAAAGAAGACTATATTCAAGTAATGCGTTTTGCAGGGCAGTGGAAGGATTTGGGAACATGGAACACCCTGACTGAGGCAATGGGAGATGCCTGCGTGGGTAAAGTTATTATGAGTGATACATGTGATAATGTCCATGTGGTCAATGAACTGGATGTACCAGTCTTATGTATGGGACTTAATAATGTTATTGTTTCTACAAGCCCAGAAGGAATTTTGGTTTCGGATCAAATGCAGTCTAGTTACATTAAGCCTTATGTGAACCAAATTAAGCAGCAAATCATGTTTGCGGAAAAATCATGGGGAAGTTTTCGCGTTATGGATATTGAAGATGAGAGCATGACTATTAAGGTGATGCTGAACAAGGGACATAGCATGAACTATCACAGTCATGAAAGAAGAGATGAGGTGTGGACAATCATTGCGGGTGAGGGACGAACGGTCGTCGATGGAGTAGAACAGCGCGTAAAGGTTGGAGATGTTATCATGATGCCGGCGGGCTGCCGCCATACAATTATTGCAAATACAGAATTAAAAGTGATTGAGGTGCAATTGGGTAAGGAGATCAGTGTTTACGATAAACAGAAGTTTGAATTTATAAAATAAGTTGCTTCTGAACCTGTTAGAGGTTTGTGACGAGTTAGAAATGATAGAAGTTAGCTGTTAAAGGAATAACTAGAATGAATAAAAAACAGATAATGGAGCAATATCGGTTATGGATGAAAGAGGCCCAGGCTGATATTGATATAGCTGAGGAATTGCAGAATATTGCAAGAGATGAAGCGAAAATAGAAGATGCCTTTTACAGGGATTTGGGTTTTGGTACAGGTGGCTTAAGAGGAGTAATTGGCGCGGGTACAAACCGGGTTAACATTTATACTGTTGCTAAAGCATCCCAAGGAGTCGCGGATTATGTGAATAAACATTTTTCCGGGGAAAGGAAGATTGCGATTGGATATGATTCCAGAGTGAAATCTGACTTGTTTGCAAGGATGGCTTCGGGAGTTTTTGCAGCCAACGGGATCAATGTACTAATGTATGAAGAAATAATTCCTACGCCATGTCTTTCTTTTGCTGTTAGGCGGTTGAACTGTGCCGCAGGCATCATGATTACGGCATCCCATAATCCGGCTGAGTATAATGGATACAAGGTATATGATGCAGACGGATGCCAAATTACCATAAAAATGGCGAAAGAAATTTTGGTTGAAATTGAAAAACTGGATATTTTTAAAGAAGTGAGAAGTGTAGATTTTGATGAAGGGATAAGAGCGGGGAGTATTGAATTTATTTCGGGAACTATCTATACAGAATTTATTGAAGAAGTAAAAAGACAATCTATGCTGGGAAGTTCGCAGAGCTCTTTAGATAAGGCTTCTACGATCGTGTACACTCCACTGAATGGTACGGGTCTTAAGCCGGTACTTCGCACGTTGACTGAAATGGGATACACGAATGTTACAGTAGTAAAAGAACAGGAAGAGCCGGACGGACATTTTCCGACTTGTCCTCAACCAAATCCAGAAAATGTACAGGCAATGACTTTAGGGATAGAATATGCGAAAAAAAATCACGCAGGGCTTCTCCTAGCGACAGATCCAGATTGTGACCGTATTGGGATTGCTGTAAAAAACAAAGATGGGGAATATGTCCTTTTATCTGGCAATGAAACAGGGGTTTTACTATTAGATTACATTTGTTCCCAACATAAAAAGCGTGGAACCATGCCAACTGATCCGGTTATGATTAAGACAATAGTCACGACTGATATGGCGGAAAGAATTGCAGCGCATTTTGGCGTTAGAACAATTAATACATTGACCGGTTTCAAATTTATTGGAGAACAAATCGGCCTTCTTGAATCGGAAGGCAAATCGAGCTCATATATTTTCGGGTTTGAGGAAAGCTGTGGCTATTTAAGTGGGGCTTATGTGCGGGATAAAGATGCAGTAGGAGGTGCTCTTTTAATTTGCGAGATGTTTTCCTATTACAAGGCAAAAGGAGTCACGCTTCTGCAAAGATTAGAAGAGTTGTATCAACGATTTGGCTTTGGCCTGAATACATTGTATTCCTTTGAGTTTCAAGGAGAAACAGGAAGTAAAAATATGCAAAGGATAATGGAGCTATTTCGCAGGGAGATTCATTGTTTAGGTGGTAAAAATGTGCTTAAGCGTTTAGACTATGCTAAAGGAGTGGATGGACTACCAAAATCCGATGTGCTAAAATTTGTATTGGACGGCAGTTGTTCGGTTGTAGTAAGGCCCTCAGGTACAGAACCAAAGTTAAAGGTGTATACTTTTGTCAGTGCAGATAGTTGGGAAGAAGCTACTAGAAAAGAAGAAGAAATTGCAAAGAGCCTAAAAAGATATATTGTGTAAGATAATCTCCGTATTTGAGATTTAAGAATAAAATAATATACGATTTACGCATTAAGTCTTATGGCATAAATTAGAACGGGAGTATATGGATGGTATTT
This sequence comes from Christensenella sp., assembly GCF_034927525.1. Classification (NCBI taxonomy): domain Bacteria; kingdom Bacillati; phylum Bacillota; class Clostridia; order Christensenellales; family Christensenellaceae; genus Christensenella; species Christensenella sp. The sequence continues at coordinate 1,376 of NZ_JAYFPU010000221.1, read as the reverse complement.
AGTTCGGTTATTTTTTTATATGTATTCTTACCACTTGTGTTATTGTGCTACGCATTAGCGTGGCGATTTGCAGGATTGCGTGTAGCAAATGGAATATTGTTGATTTCCAGCCTTTTTTTCTACTTCTGGGGGGAAGGCATTTTTACGCTAATCATGGTTCTTTCGATTTCGATAAACTATTTTGCAGGATTATGGATCAATGCTGCAGGGAAAACAGGAAATAGCAACATTAAGAAATTGGCGCTTGCTATAGGAGTTATAGCTAATTTAGGACTTTTGTTCTATTTCAAATATTTTGACTTCTCGATCCAGATTGTAAATGCGATTTGGGATTTTGAGATGCCTCTAAAAAATATTCTCTTACCAATTGGCATTTCGTTTTTTACGTTTCAAGGTATGACCTATATCATCGATTTATATAGAGAAACAGTAGGAGTACAAAAAAATATTTTAAAAGTTGCTTTATATATTTCTCTTTTTCCACAGCTTATTGCAGGCCCGATTGTACGGTACAAGGATATAGCTGATGAAATTGATAGGCGTAGTGTTAACTGGGATGATGTTTTTTATGGGATCAAGAGATTTATTATCGGCCTCGCAAAAAAATGCCTGATCGCGAATGTATGTGCGTTGATTGCGGATCAGATATTTGGGCTTTCGGCAGGACAGAATTCGGTATCTACAGCATGGGTGGGGGCGATCAGTTATACGTTACAAATCTATTTTGATTTTAGCGGATATAGTGATATGGCAATTGGACTGGGTAGAATCCTCGGATTTCATTTTCTCGAGAACTTTAATTTGCCATATATTTCAAAGAGCATTACAGAATTTTGGCGCAGATGGCATATTTCCCTTTCGACTTTCTTCAGGGATTATTTATATATTCCGCTGGGAGGAAATCGAAAAGGAAATGTATATATCAATCTATTAATCGTTTTTATTTGTACGGGGATATGGCATGGAGCCGCCATGACATTTGTAGTGTGGGGTCTATTCCATGGGGCCTTCATTATTTTGGAGCGTATATTTAATAGAAAAAAAGACAAAAACGTGCTAGAAAAGAAGCAAAGGTCCGGAATGGGCATATTGGGTCATATTTATACTATGCTTGTCGTAATTGTTGGCTGGGTAATTTTCAGATCCGATACATTGACATATGCAGGAGAATATCTTAAGATCATGTTTGGCATGCAGGTGCCAGCAGCGGTTGGCTTTAGTGTGTGGTATTATCTGGATGCATATAATATATTCATCATAGTTCTAGGGGTCTTTGTATCATTGGGGTTGCCGCAGATGTTGGCTAATAAATTTGCCGGAAAAGTGCCGAAGGTGGCTGGAGCTGTTCAAAAAATATCCTTGATTGGGTTGTTTGT
>NZ_JAYFPU010000258.1:0-7620 GCF_034927525.1 Christensenella sp. | reverse complement strand
AAGAAAGAGATCGCTGATGGATTGATTCTCCACAGCGACCAAGGGTTCCAATACACGTCCCACGGGTATTCAAACCTACTAAAACAGTATTCTATTCTGCCCTCTATGTCAATGGCGGGAACGCCACTTGACAATACGCCTGCGGAGAATTTCTTTGGCACGCTGAAAACGGAATGCATCTACAGACAGAAAATTCAGAGTATTGAGCAGGCAAAGGAGTTGATTGACGAGTATCTTTACTTCTACAACTATGAGCGTATTCGGTTAAAGACAAAACTGACGCCGTTTGAGAAACGGCGCTAGCTTGCATAATCTTTTGGTTTTCTACGTTAGACCCTTTTTTTTTTTGTCTTTTTTGCGGATAGCGATTCATATTTTACCACCCTTTATTTTACCCTTTAGAGAACAAAATGAGGAATTTTAAACGATACGAGTCAAAACGAATAATGGCTTAACTATAGGTTTTTTAGACGTAATTTCATTAAATGTAACAGGCTGAAATGGGCACGAACAAATTCAAATCCTGTCCCCGCAACCACTATGAAAGGCCCTCGAATGGTCGTAAGGACAAAGACAGGTTGATTAATGCCAACCTGTCTTTGTTTTTACTGATAATGAGACATAGCTTTCTTTCAAAAAATGTATAGTTTGTACTTGACAACGTATTTTGAGTACCATATAATGTACTAAGGGTACGATATATATTCGGTCATAGTAGGAGGAAAATATGGAACGATATGCATTTTGGAACAACAAAGGTGGTACAGGAAAAACCAGCTTGGCTTTTCAGGTTATTTGTGATTATGCTTATAGAAATCCAAACCAAAAAGTGTTAGCGATAGATGTTTGCCCTCAAGCAAATCTATCGGAATTGCTTCTTGGCGGCTTACATAATGGCGGGAGTGATAATCTTTTAAAGCGCCAAGGGGTGATTCCTAGGGCAACAGTTGGCGGGTATTTTCAAATGCGGCTACCAGCCCCGTATAGCCCTCCGTCCTTTACATCAACGGACTTTATAACGACTCCTCATGATTTTAATTCTTTTATCCCTGTCAATATCGATTTATTTTGTGGTGATCCTTTGTTGGAGCTTCAATCTAATGCAATATCAACCTTGGCAAATAACCAAATTCCAGGAACAAATACCTGGGTTGCAATTATTGATTGGATAAATGATTTTTTGTCTCAAGTGGACGGTGCATATGATGTCGTTTTTTTTGATGCTAATCCTAGTTTTTCTATTTACACACAGATTGCTTTGGCAGCAACTAGTCGGTTGATTTTGCCTGTAATGGCTGATGATTCCTCTAGGCGAGCTATTCAAAATGCATTTTCTTTAGTATATGGCCTTAAACTTCCATCTGAAATATATACTAAATATGCTTTCGCTGAAAAGCTCAAGGATGCTTCTAGACCGTTGCCTAAAGTGCATATGGTATTGAAGAACCGATTAACTCAGTATATGGGACCTGCTTCTGCATATGCCACTGTCTTATCCGCAATCGATAAAGATGTTGATGTTTTGTTAAGAAGCAATCCAGAGATTTTTTCTTTCAATGCCATTAGCAATGGAATAACGGATGTTAGAGATTTCCAGACAACTGGTGTTGTAGCGAATGCCCGAGGATGTCCTTTTTACATGCTTCGAGCTGGTAGACTTGATATTTTAGGGCAACGAGTACAAATCAAGGAAGAGTATCGTCAAAACTGTGAGGACAATATTAAAAACGTATCAGTTAGGAGCATTACAGTTTAACCATCGAGGTAGTAATCGTATGTTTGTGCCGATAGACCTTATTTTATGCGGTTTTCTGGGGTTGTCCTTATGAACATTCGTACCACTTAAAAAGCGCATCTATGATGCGTTTTTTTGTTTGTTTACTTTTCAAAAATTCTTAGAAACTGAATTTCACCTATTTCTATTTACTGAGATAATTTTTTAGTATCAAATTAATATATTGCGAAAAGGTAGTATTATTTTAGATGTGCGGCTGCAAATATTATGTTAAATAAGCAAACCACCTGTTGTTTCAGCGGTTACCGGCCCGCAAAATTTGGCTTTCCCCTAAAAGCTCCAACTTTTATAATCGTTTTCAGTTGATGGTATAAGGGAACCACCGAATCCTGATCGACTTTATCTGTAATATGTCATTACATTATGATGACTCTACATATGCAATTTGTCAAATTATTTTTTATTTCAGGGAAAATATAAAAACACCGCTTTTCTAAACGGTGTTTCTTTTATCCACGTTGATTTTTACTGATCCAGATTCTTAAGAGCATACTCTATACATTGATTCACTATCTTATTGAACGAAACTCCTGTCTTTTCACTCAATTCCATGATCACATCAAAATGTTCCGGTTTCATACGAATCGTACGATTTATTGAAGAAATCTTACCATCGTCTTTGTCAATTTTAAATTTGCTCATATCAAACACGCTCCTGTAATTAATATTGTAATTTAGTTTTGTTCGATATATAATGTGCATATATGTAATCATAATTTAATTACATTTTTAAAGGGAGTGATTTTATTGTTTGATAAGCAAACCACCTGTTGTTTCAGCGGTTACCGACCCGAGAAGTTTGGCTTTCCCCTCAAAGCTCCAACTCTTGAATACGGCGTCCTGCTCGGCTACATCAATATCAATGTACTCTTTAGCGTGGAAAAAGGATATACAACGTTTCTCTGTGGCATGGCGCAAGGCTTCGATATCATTTGCGGTGAAACCGTTTTGCGTCTGAAAAAACATCCGGGCTTTACCCATATCAAGCTCGTATGCGCCATCCCCTACAAAGGCCACAGCGAACAATGGGATGATGCTTGGAAGACGAGGCATCAAACCCTTGCGGCGCTCGCAGATCAGGTCATTTATGTGCGCGATGCCTATGCTCCGGATTGCTTTCACGCGCGCAACCGTTTCATGGCCGACCACGCAAGCCGGCTCATCTGCTATCACGACGGCAAAAGCGGCGGCACTGCCTATACCATAGATTACTGCCGTAACAAAAAAATCGAGATCATCAACCTCGCAGAAAAAATAAAGGCCGCCCGCACATAGCGAACAGCCGCTGTATATGCCTGTACTCGGACTATAGAACGTATAGTCCTGGCTTGCCGTTTCCGTAATCTCATAACGCCAGCCCTTCACGACCTGTGGGAATTCCGCATACTGCGCCGCTTTTAAGGTCAGCTTACCGTTTTCGTCCGTTGCAAACGGCCCGCCTTCTGTGATTTCTGTCCCGTTTGACTGGTAAAGTCTATAGGTCTGGTTTGCATACGGCGCCATCGTATCCGTCGTTTTGCCCAGCTTTACGGTGAATTCAAAGGTATCGCCCGCGGGCGCGTCAACACTGCCCGACAGCTTGTTCACGCTCTTGGTGAGCCTCAGCTTTGCCAGGTTTCCAATATAGTCGTTGACAAATTCCACGCTCTGCGGATTGTTCTTATCAAGCGTTCCCGTGGCAACGCCGCCCTCCGGCGATACGATGGTGTTGCCCGTCATCGCCGCTTCGGTCACACTGTACGTCGCCTTGTTGTCCATACGCTCAAATACCGCCATCTGGCTGGCCTTGAGCGTAAATTTACCATTCGCATCCGTGGCCCACGTGCCCGAAACGGCAGTCGGGTTATCCGGGTCGCTGATATCATACAATGTATATTCCGCCGGGCCGAACGGTTCCCCGTTTTGCAGCAGTGTATAACCGAAGTCAACACCACTCAAGTCAAGCCCTGTCGCCTGCTTGGAAACGCGCAGCTCCGCCGCCTCGAACAGCTCCACAATCACGCTGTTCCCCAGCGTGGTCTCCACCTTCGTCTCACCCGTGGCCGCCGTAAATTCGTTGATCCAAGCCGGGTTGTTGTATGCGTGGATTGTTGGCTCTGTCAGCGTTGCCGGCGCTTTCATCTTAAGCGCGATATAAGTACCCTCAAGCGGCGCGAACACATAATCCGTGCCGTCTGTCTTTTTGGAAAGATCGACCGCTACCGCCTTCACCGTGCTCATATCAGAAGGCGCTGTCGTCGTCCAGCCGGAGGCTGCGTCAGATAGGTCATATGCCGCGTCCGACTTGGTGGAATAATAAACCACCGGGTCGATGCCCTTGCGCTTCGCCTGTATCGTATCTACACTTTGCAAAACGCCCTGCCAGTATGTGCCGTCAAACGTAAAATCTTCCTTGCCGGCGCGGTCTATGGCCGCACGCTCTAAGCGGTCGAAGATGACCACGTTCTTCATCGTACCGCCGTCCGTGTTCTGCACCTGCAGGCGGTAGGTATACGTTTCGTTCGTCGCGGCGCGCGCATTCTCATCGTACGTCGCGAATTTGTCCGCATCCTCTTTGACCGCCTTTGTGATGCCCGTTGCCGTCGCCACTGTAATATCAATCGTCGAGCTGGCGGATGAATACTGTGTATTCATTTCTTCCGTATTGCCGTTTTCGTTCAGGTCGGCAAAATACGATACGCCGTTTTCATCCTTGCCAACGCCGGAGGGCGCGTTTACCCCGCTGTCCGGCCGCACATATTCGCTGCTGCTGTATTGGTTGACTACGCCAAGGAAGTTCCCCTGCTGCGGCTGCCACGCGGAATCGTTTTCCTTGCCGTTCGCCGTTTTGTAATCCGTGTAGCGGTAATAAGCCCCCAGCTTCACATAGAGGTTGAAAAACAAGCCGTCGTTGTAATAAGATTCGCCATAGCTGGTCGGGTTGGGGTTGAATTCCGTGTGTACGTAAACCTTGACCATCGTACGCCCTGTACCCTTATAGTCCTCGATGACGTCGTAAGACGTGATGCTCACATCGTCATTGGACAGGAAATACGTCCTGTTGCTGTTATTGCTGTAGCCGCTCGTGGCTGTAATGGCTACGTTCGGGTCAAACACGTACCCCTCCGGCAGCAGGTCATAAAACACCCAGTCCTTCTGCGTCCAGCCGAGCTGCTCCAATGTTGCGCCTCCCGCATCTTTTAGCTGCTGGAATGTCACATTAGAGTAGTACGAAGATGAGGTGCCATAATAGTTATATCGCAGCTGCTGCGATCCGGTCAGTTGGATCGTTGCCTTGACCTGGCTGTTCGCTTTGTCATTCGTCAGGCTTACCGACTTAGAGTGCCCATTGACCGTATACATAGGCACAAAATGTTTATTTGCCGCATACTCCTGCGCATATACCTGCGAGCCGTTCAGCTCGATATGGTTCTGCGAATAGTTCTGGAAGGTGATGCGGTTGCCCGTTTGCATCGAATCTTCCACCAGCGACTGGAAAACAGGCGAATCGTGCCTGACCGTCGTATTGATATACATGTAAACCTGTGACGACCATCCATGGGAAGAATCCGATGCATGCTCCGCCTTGACCTTATAAATCCCTTCTGCTTTCAGGGCATCCGATACATATGGCATCGCATCCACGGAGCCCGCATTGCTATAGCGTTCAAACCCCTTATAATCGTCAATTTTGCGAACAAAATTTTCATAGGAAATCTCGCCCGCTTCCTGCCACGTCCCCGGGTCGGCCGCCGTCTGTACATAAAGCTTGACCGGATTTCCCGTCGGGGAATAGAAGTTCGAATAATCCGACATTTCCTGGCTTGGATCGATGATCCAGAGCAGGTCACTAATAGTAACAGCCCAACTGCTGATATAATAATCCTCCGGCCCCAAAGCCACATTATTGGCCAGCATACGCCCGTCCTCAGCCACTACGTTCATCTTGCTGTTTTCCGGGGTAGGGATGTTATTCTCGTTCAAATATTTCCGGCCATACGTATACGTATAGAAGTTCGTTTTGGAATATCCATTGTTGATGGTCGAAACGTTAGCGTATGCCATCTCGAAGTCCCGGCCGTTATCCATCGACGTTTTCAGCACCGGCACGATATCGTTGTTGCCGTTGGTGCTTTTGTATGTATAATACAGGCTGCCCGTCGGGCGCGGCGGCGTCCACTCCACGATCGGCACCAGGACATTTTTCTCCTGCGTGGTAGTAATGCCGTCGTCCACGCCTGTCATCTCCACCTTGAAGTTATTATCTACGTTCGTTCCCGCTGTATATTGCGCCTTGGGAAACCGCACCACCGAATAAATATAATAGGTGCTGCTTGGATAAACGATATTATCGTAATAGACCGAAGAATTGGAGGTGTATAACGTCTGGTTCTGCCCAAAGGAAAGCGTATCGTCCTCCAAGTTCCACCAGCCGGCCTGTGCACTCGCCGTTGTGCCCGCTCCAAGCCTCTGTGTATAGCCTCCCACAAGCTCGCCGCCCGCGCCGGGCAGCTCCGATAATTTGACCGTGTAAGGTTGTGTAAAATTGACATTATAACGCATCTGGTATACCAGATACCAGTAATCGTCAAAATCAGCCGGCTTTTCCTGCCCGGCAAGGTTGGGGGCATAGGTCTGGACGGTCGCCCAATTTGCGACCTTGCCGCCATTGGCAACCGCCTTGGTCGCGGACGTCACTGTCGCGGGCGCATGATTGATGCTGCCTGTGATCGTGGGGCTGTCGGGCTGCTCTACCCCTTTGGTGGTCAGCTCTGCCGAAAATCCAAAGTTTGTCTCGTCCACAACGCCCATTGCGTCTACCGCCCACGCGATCTGGATCAGGTTGTTACCGCCCGCCTTGATGGGCTTGCAGTTGGTAAGGAGTACATCTCCCGTATCCGGATCGAGCGTATAGTTGAAGTCCGAAGCAACGATCATATCCGGCGCCTTGGGCACGCCAATATCTACAAAGTTACAATTTGTACCATTCATCGGGATGCCTGCACGGTACTGAAGCAGCGTCTGCGGGATGCGGATCACAACGTCGCCCACAGCATAATCTTCATTGTTGGAAAATGTCAATTGTGCTTTGATCGTCTTTTTGACTTTGTTGTTCCAGCCGTCAAGGGACAGGTCCGTGTCCGACTTGGTACCCGGCAAGCTGTCGTACGCGATCCATTTGAGATCGAATTTATAGTTTTCCGTTTCTTCGTCTGCAAAAGGCACCACCGTAGTCTCGTCCGATTCCGCATTCATTTCCGGCTCGTCTGCCACCGGTGTTTCTTCGGGCGTCGCGCTTTCTTCGGGCGCCACGCTTTCCTCCGGCTCTGCCGTATCCTGCTTTAACTCAAGTTGTACGCTGCTGCCCGCTTCCGTCATTGTTCCAATCGCGGAAACATCGCCTTCCGTATTGAGCGCCAACACCGCCGAATTCTCCAGCGTACCGTTGTTTTCCGGAACGACAAACGAGAAGCCCTCTTTCGCGCTTCCTTCCACTACATATGCCGTTCCCGCCGCAACGCCTTCAAACAGCGCCGCGCGGCCTGTTTCCATTACGATCTTTCCTTGCTCGTCCGTCGCAAAAGTCCCCAGTTCCTCCGCAGGGTCTTTCGTCATGTCGAACAGTCGGTATTCCCGGGATACATACGCCTCACCATCTACCTTAAGCGTATATTCGGCTGTCTCGTCCCCCGTCAGGGTTTCACCCGTGATCGTATTATAGATCCACAGTCCCGTCATGGCAGGCGTTTGCTGCTCCGACGGCTCCGATTCTTCCGCAGGCGGCGTTTCTTCGGGCGCTGCCGGTGTTTGCTGCTCCGGCGTTTGCTCCTGTTCCTGTGCCGGCT
>NZ_JAYFPU010000126.1:0-6299 GCF_034927525.1 Christensenella sp. | reverse complement strand
TTCTGCCGCTTAATATGATCTCTCCGTTGCGCTCCAGTGCTTCTACCGCGCCATCTCCGTCAAGCCCTGCCTCTGAGAGTGTCAGAGGCCGTCCTGTACCCATACCGTCGTCGTCGATCAATATTTGCACGCGTGAATAGGTTCCCTGCTCAATAAGCGTATTGACAATGGAATAGACAGCAAGCATACGGCGCGTCTTCTCGTATGTCGAATCGCTGCTGGCTTTTTCGTCAATTGGTTTTAAAAAATCACTGCTCAGCGTGACAAACAGGAATTGCCCTTCGGAACGCACATTAACAAGCGACGTTTGGGGATTGATGACCGCTTTTAGGTCGTTGCGCGTAGAAAGCGGCCCTTTGATCAGTTCGCGGATAATAGAATTCTCGATGCTTTCGTTGATGGGTACGTCAAACGAATGAGATTCTCCTACAAGCAGCGGTTGATCCATAAACCCAAAATACAACCGCGCGCTGCTTTTGTCTTTACTGATCGCCTCGGGCAGCGGATTTATCTGCACCGCACTGCTTGGGGATTCGTCCGCTTCCTTTTCTACCGGCGCGCAGGCAACAGATGCCAGCGTCAGCAGGCAGACAAGTCCTATACAAATGATCGTTTTCCATTTCTTTTTCATGACCTTATTCCCATTCTTCATGTGCCTGCGAGATAGGCAGGATCAGTGTAAACTTCGATCCCTTTCCATCTTCGCTCTCTACTTCTACTCTTCCGCTGTGCATCAGTGCAATCCGGCGTACAATGTGCAGGCCAAGGCCCGTTCCTCCGGTGTCACGCGAACGTGCTTTATCCACACGATAAAAACGTTCGAATATATGCTGCAGATGTTCTTTGCTCATGCCAATGCCGTCGTCCTCGATCTGCACAGCGACTTCGTTTCCATGACGTTTGCTGCTGATATTGACATGCCCGTCATCCTGAGTGTATTTGATCGCGTTTTCAATCAGGTTGTTGAGTGCCTGCCGCAATTTAAGCGGATCACATTCGATATCGAGATCGCCTTCCAAATTTACGGAAAGCGTTATATTTCGCGTTTGCGCGATGGGGCGCAATGCTTCGACGCACTTATTGATCAACGCCGACAGATCGGTGGTTTCCAGATTGATCGTCATGATATCGCTGTCCATCTTGGAAAGTAGTAGCAAATCAGTGATCAGCCTGTTCAAACGGTCGATTTCCCCGTTGATATCCGACAAAAAATCTTTATATACTTCTTCAGGAACATTATCCTGATAAAGCAGCGATTCTACCAATATTTTCATGGAAGAAAGCGGCGTTTTCAGTTCGTGTGAAGCATCTGAAACAAATTCGCCTCTCTGCTTATCAACATTTTGTATTTTATCGCACATCATGTCAAATGTCTGTCCAAGCTCCGCGATCTCACCTTTGCCCTTTATGCCGGCACGCTGCGAAAGATCGCCGCTGGAAATTTTAACGGCAACTTCTGTCAGCTTGTTGATAGGGTTCGTGATCCAGTTGGTGGTCAGCATGCTAGAAATAATGATCACGCCGCAGGCTAATATAAAAATAATAAGAGTCTGGGACTGCAACAGGCTTGTAGCACGAACAACGTCGCTAAGGCTTGAAGAATACAAAACGACCCCGATGATGTCGCCGTTATGAATGATGGAGGAAGTATAGTAAACAGACCAAAAATCATCTCCCGTTGCGCTGTCATTGATCAAATGAAAACCATAGGAGGACGAATTCTGGCCATACAGAACGTCATTTACTTCACGTTCATCTAATTTGATTCCGTTTAAGGAAGAAAAACTGTCAGTTTGTACGATCCCAGAGCTGTTGAGCACCAGCAGCCGCCCGCCCATGTCGTTTCCGTTGCTTACTACGATGTTATACATGCTGCTTGCGTCGGAATCGCTCAAATAAGGCGCGATCTGCACCGCGGTGCTATTGGCGTTTTTCTGTGCGTTGCTCAAGTATTGCCCCACCAGGTAGTTTTCCACCATAGAGGACACTGCCACCGACACCAGCCCAAAAATGATCCCCACCAGTATCAGGTAAATGATCACAAAACGCCAACGGATCGAGTACATTAATTTACTTATTCGTAAAATAATATCCCACACCCCATTTTGTTAAAATATATTCGGGTTTGGCAGGGTTTTGCTCGATCTTCTCGCGCAGACGCCTGATATGTACGTCTACTGTACGCAAATCTCCCTGATGTTTCCATACCATTTCCAGCAGCGTATTCCGGTCGAACACTTTACCCTTATTGGTGATAAAGAGGTTTAATAGATCAAACTCCTTTGCCGTCAGGTTGATATCTTTACCCTTGATCTCTACGCTGCGGTTGATCAGGTTTACTTTCATATCTTTGATCTGGAGCGTCTGCGCATCAGCCGTTGGCTTCTGTGACCCAGCACGGCGCAGGATCGTCTTGATACGTGCTTTTAGCTCTAGCATATTGAACGGCTTTGTCATGTAATCATCGGCGCCGAATTCAAGCCCCATGATCTTGTCCATGTCTTCGCCTTTGGCTGTCAGCATAATGATCGGTACATCGGAAGTACTGCGAATCTTCTGACAGACTTCCATGCCGTCCATTTTAGGAAGCATCAAATCCAGCAAAATAAGGTCGTGCTTTTGCGGGTCAAAAACCGCAAGTGCCTCTTCCCCATCATATGCTACATCGATGGAGTACCCCTCCTGCTGCTCTAAATTGAAACGGAGTCCCTTGACCAAGGTTGGTTCATCATCTACAATTAATATGTTTTTTGCCATAATGACAACTCCTTATACTGACGTTGCAACTATTATAACATATATGTATCTCGTTTGTAACATTTATTTGTAAGCGATCAAAAAGCGTTTTCGATATGAAAACGCTTTCTTAGCCTGTAATATACTCGTGCCTATTTTTCCGAATAGTTCGGAATGATTCCCAGCGCTTCGTCTTCTTTTACGCCTGCATTGACCAGGAAAAACGCACTTACAAAAACCATCGCCGCATATAACACTCGCTTCAAAGCAATCACTCCTCTCTTATCGTGCTTTGTTATTATTATAATAAACACTTATGAACAACTGCTATCCAATTTCTTACGAACTTCTTAATTCTCCCGGATGATCTTTTTGCTGCTGAAATACGTGATCGCAAAGTAGATTCCATAGATCACTGCAATAACGATCAGTCCCATAAATACGTCCGCATATACGTTCTCGTACCACATCATGTTGATCATACCCATGAGCCCTCTGATGCCAAAGACTGCGTGTACGCCCGCGACTGCAAGCGGAATTAGGAAGTATATCGCGATCTGCTTAAGCAGGGACTTATTGATCAGTTTTTCTTCCGTTCCCAGCTTTCTGAGTACCGAGTAACGCTTTTTGTTGTCGTTCGCCGCGGAAAGCTGCTGCAGCGCAAGGATCACGGCGGCCGTCACAAGGAATGTGATGCCGAGGTATATGCCCACAAAAGAGATCGTCACACGCAACCCAATACTGGAATCCTGCGAGGTCAGTTCTGTTGTAAAATAGTTGTATGGCCGCTCCTCACCCTTCTGGTCCCACAACTCCTCTTGTTTATCCCATACCGCTTTTTCCGTCACTTCTTTCGCCTGTCCGTCGATGTAATTTCCGTTTACAGAAACCTGCTCCGGCTTGAAGTTTACAACATCCGCATCCGGATACACAAGGATGACCGCCGCCATGGACGCCGCTCCCTGAATACGGGTATTCGCAAGCCGCGTCTGATTTTGCGGAATCGTATACTCTTTTCCATTGGAGGCTATCTTTTGTCCGTTTTTGATAAAGCCCTGTATGTTTTCATACATAGACTGGTTATACACGACTGCACCCAGCTCGTTTTCTGAAAGTTGTATCTTTTCTTCCCCAATCAGGGAAAGAAGATCATTGAACTGTGTAACAGGAACAGCCAGCGCGGGCATGGTCACGCCTTGCGCATCCGCCAGCTCATGCATTTCCGCAACATCGAAATAGTTGCCAAACTGGCTCATGATGTCTACGTCACTTTCATACTGCGGATATGCCGACATTTTTGAATAGAACTGGTCAACAGGGATACCATAATCTTTTAGCGCCTGCACCGCTCCGCCCGCCGCTTCAGCGTTCTCAAGCGTCATATAGTACTCGGTGTCAAATTTAATTTCTCGTGAGGTCTCTTTATTGACTGCGCCGGCAACGCCTGAACCTGCCCCAAGCGTGGTGATCGTTACAAATAACATAATACACACGAGCGCCATAGAGGTATGCGTGGAATTGATTTTGCTCGTTAGCTGCCGTGTCACAAACAGGTTAAGCCCCTTAAAATAGCGCTTTTTGTTGTGCGACGCGATTTTGTAAGAAAAGCCAGCCAATCCCGCAAACAAAAGGAATGTCCCCGGAATGCCAAACAGCATCACAAACGGCAAATACATAATCAGCATTCCTTTGACGATCAAATAATATGCAATAGCGATCAATATAATGCCCGCGATTGTCAGTACCACAGAAACGCCCGTTTTCCTGCCAAGTACCTTCTCGTTTTCCGCATCGGCGTGAAGTAACGTGATGACCTTCTGGCGTGATACACGTATGGCGTTGAAGATCATTACGCACAGGAATATCACACCGAAATAGATGATCGACTGCATTGCCGCATTCGGCGAGAAGACAAACTGGTACTGGCCTAGCGGTACCTCAAACATATTGGCGGTAATGATGGACATGACCTGTGAAAACAACACGCCAAGCAACAAACCGACCGCCAGCGCGATTATGCCTACAATAAGAGTCTCCACCATGAAAATGGATGCTACACGCCCCTTGCCCATACCGAGCATCAGGTATACGCCCAGCTCTTTGTTCCTGCGCTTGATCAGGAAGTTGTTCGCATAGAGGATCAATATTGCGAGTGTGATCGCCACGAATGTCGAGAACATGCTGATGCTTTGCACCATCATCTGCGCGGCTGTCGCTTTGTTTTCGTTGAGCTCCATAACGGCCTGCTGTGCGTCCACCGAGTTGAACGCATAGAAGAACATGACAGCGAACATCAACGTGACGAAATAGACCGTATAGTCTCCAATGCTTTTACGTACATTCCGGAAGGCAAGTTTACACAGCATCGGCTACGTCACCTCCCAGAAGGGATACCACTTCGATGATCTTGCTGAAAAATTCTTTGCGTGACTCGTTGCCGCGTACAAGCTCCATGAATATTTTTCCGTCACGCAGGAACAGGATACGCCTGCAATAGCTTGCTGCAAATGCGTCGTGCGTTACCATCAGAAGCGTTGCGTTCATTTTCTGGTTCATTTCCACAAAGCTCTCGAGCATCATACGTGAAGATTTGGAGTCAAGTGCACCTGTCGGTTCGTCCGCCAGAATCAGCGAAGGATTGGTGATAATCGCCCGTGCTGCCGCGACGCGCTGTTTTTGCCCTCCTGACATTTCGTAAGGATATTTATATAGAACGTCGCTGATCTCAAGCGTTTTGGAAACTTCCTTGATCCGCTCCTTGATCTGTTGATAACCTACGTTACAGATCGTCAGCGCAAGCGCGATATTCTCATAGCCCGAAAGTGTATCGAGCAGGTTGAAATCCTGAAAAATAAATCCCAATTTTTCCCGCCGGAAATCCGAAAGCTGTCCGGGCTTCAGTGTTGTGATGTCTACTCCGGCTATCAGTATGTGGCCTGTTGTTACCGTATCAATGGTCGATACACAGTTCAGCAGCGTGGTTTTACCGCTGCCTGAAGGGCCCATGATGCCGAGAAACTCGCCGTTTTCAACAGTAAAGCTTACGTTATCGAGTGCTTTGGTGATGTTACCACGGCTCCCGTATACTTTTTCGACATTTTTCATATCTAGTAATGTGCTCATACAATCCTCCAATTTATCTGCTTCAATCAATATAATAGCCGGATGAAAGTCGTTCCGTTTTTTTCCTTTGAAAGGCTTCTTTGATTCTTACAGCCAGCGTATAGATTCCAATACCTAGTAGCGCTGCTGCAAGAATGCCCCAAAACACAAACTGCTTCATGATTTTTGCTCCTTCTTCGGTGTCGTTAGCTCTATTATATAGGAGGGATATTGCAGTCAGCCATCGAAGTTTCTTACAATTGTCTTACACTTTTGTAAGAACAAAAAAACCGATTATCCAAAGATAATCGGTTTCACTGGAGGCGCCACCCAGATTTGAACTGGGGATAAGGGCTTTGCAGGCCCCTGCCTTACCACTTGGCTATGGCGCCATATGGAGCGGAAGACGAGATTCGAACTCGCGACATTCGCCTTGGCAAGGCGACGCTCTACCACTGAGC
>NZ_JAYFPU010000210.1:0-20974 GCF_034927525.1 Christensenella sp. | reverse complement strand
TTGCCGTTTGCCTTCGTAAGGCGCACCGTCCGCATATAAGTGTTGCCTTCTATGTTCTCTACCCCACCGATCGCGCGTCCTGCAAGAAAGCCGAGCATTTCTTCCCAGCGATAGGGAGGCCGGTAACCCAGCGCAAGCGTGATGGAACCGCTTTTCTGTTTTTCTTTTGTTTTCTGTTTCCGCAGCGCTGTGGGAGTCATACGGTAATGTTTTTGAAACAGGTCGTTGAACCGCCGCAAGCTGCCAAAGCCGGAAGCCATCGCCACTTCGATAACAGGCAGGTCTGAATCTGTCAGCAGGTTTTTGGCAAGAAGCAGCCTGCACGTCTGGAGGTATTGTATGGGCGACACGTTGTATTCCGCAGCAAAAACACGCCGCAAATGCCGGTCGGTGCAGCCGAGTTTTCCGGCGATCTCGCCAAGGCTTTGCGCGCTGCCGCATTTTTCTTCCAGCAGCCGCGCCGCACTGTGCGCCAGCACCGCCGAAGCGTCTGTTACCGCCGTCCCTGGGGCAAGCTCCGGCCTGCATAAGAGACACGGACGATAGCCTGCCTGCTCCGCCTGTGCGGCGGTATGAAAAAAAGTGCAATTTTCGGCCTTGGGCCGCCTTGCCCGGCAAACCGGACGGCAATAGATGCCCGTAGAAGATATTCCCACAAAGAAACGTCCGTCAAAACGCGCGTCCTTTGCCTGAAATGCCGCATAGAGGTTGCTGTCATTCAGATCCATCGTTTCCGGCCTCCTTTCCTGGAATAGTCTTATTATATCATATCCGCCGCAAAAAACTCGCTGTTTTCGGACATGCTTTTACGCGAAATCTTTATGCAGAAAAAATATGACTTTACGTCGCGCGGATGGTATGATATTCTTATCCATTAAAATCCGATGACGAGAGGTGTCTTTATGACAAAAAAAGCCATGCGTGAAATGAGACGGAAAGAACGTGCTACGACGAAAGAGGAAGCGCTTGCGTTGCTTGGGGACTGCGAATATGCCGTACTCAGTATGACCGATCCCGACGGCAATCCACATGCCGTGCCTGTTTCGCCTGTGCTTGACGGCGAGGCGGTGTATATCCATTGCGCGCCCGCTGGATATAAGCTTGACTGCATTGCGCACAACCCGCAGGTGTGCCTTGTGTGCGCAGACCATATCACGCGTATGCCCGAGCGGTTTTCCACCGCTTTTAAGAGTACAATCGCATATGGCAGGGCGACGCTTCTTACGGGAAAGGACGAGAAAATACATGCGCTTGACCTGATCTGCCGGAAATATGCGCTTTCCAATATGGAAAACTTTGACGCGGAAATGGAAAAATCGTTTACGCGGACGGCGGTCATCCGCGTAGATATTGAAAACATCAGCGGAAAGCAAAGAAAATTGCCGCAAAAGTAACTATACTGTTGCAAAATGGGTATCAATATCCTGAAAGCGAGGATCGCCATATGGGTCGTATTTCTGCCAAATCCATGAGAGGATATATCATAGACGCGCTGCTGTTCTTTTTAGGCAGCCTGATTTACGCTGCGGCGATCAATATTTTTACTGCGCCCAACAACATTGCGCCGGGCGGCCTCACAGGTGTCGCGACCATGCTGAACTTTTTGTTTGGCCTGCCCATCGGTACGATGATCCTTGTGATGAACGTACCGCTTTTTATCCTCGGATTTATTTATTTTGGCTGGAAATTTATCATCAAAACGATTATCGCGACTGCGCTTTCTTCTGTCGTGATCGACGCGACCGCGGGCATTTTTCCGCAGTATCATGGCGAACCGCTTATCACCGTCGTGTTTGGCGGGCTGTTGTCCGGCGTGGGGCTGGCGCTTATTTTGATGCGCGGCGGCACGTCCGGCGGTACGGAGCTTGCGGCAAACCTCATCGCCCTCAAGTTCCCGCATATTTCTATGGGCAAGCTGATTTTGGTGCTTGATGTGATCGTTGTTGTGTTCTCTGCATTGGTATATCAGGACTTTGAAAGTCCGCTTTATGCGATGATCGTTATTTTCATTACTTCTTGGATCATCGACGCGATCCTCTACGGTTCGAGCATCGGGACGGGCAAAATGATGTTTATTGTCTCGCCCAAAAACAAGGAGATCGCCTCCACCATCATCACAAAAATGGAACGCGGCGTGACTGCTTTAAAATCGCGCGGCGGATACAGCGACAAAGAGGGCGAAGTGCTGCTGTGCGCGGTGCGCAGGCAGGAGGTATACCGCATCTACCACCTGATCCACGAGATCGACCCGAGCGCGTTCATCATCGTGGGCGACGCGGGCGAAATCAGCGGCGAAGGGTTCCGCAATATTACGGCGAGCGAAGTAACAAAGAAAAAGCGGGCGAAGAAAAAGAAATGATCACTCGTGCGGCTTGATCCCCTTAAAAAACTCAGCAAAATCGACATTGTAGACTTGCTGCAACGCGACCAGGTCCGTTACTTTGATGTTGCGGGTGCCCAGTTCAATTTTTGTATAAGTATTTCATAAAGATGACTCGTTAGCACCCGTTATATTTCTTTTTGGAGATATAATCAAGAAAAAGATGTGTCAACGAGTCATCTTTATGAGAGGTAGATCGATTATGTCAAATAAAAAGGTATTGGAATGTTTGGAAAAAAATGTGGATGGTTTGGAGATCATCCAGAACCTGATGCGCTACGACGATCCGCTTGTGTACAGCGACCTGATGCTGGATATCGACCTCCACCACTTCGAGGGATATGAAGCGCTGCTGCCCGTCATGCTGCTTTCCACCGGCGATCCGATCATCGAGCGCACAGGCAAACGGCTTTTGCTGCAGCTATACAGCGAAAAGCTACAGAAGATCGGTGGGTGGCAGATGGTTGATTATGTCAAAGATATCCTCCTCGAGGAGCAAGCCCGCTGGGAAAAGCACATCGGGCAGCTCAGAACGCTGCGGAAGCAAAATAAAATATGAGCCGCAACAAAAAACGGTACCGCTTTACGCGGTACCGTTTTTAATCAGCTTATTCTTTTAATAGCGGTTGTTCCCGCCGGAGTTATAGCCTTCTTTTTCCCAGATGCGGAACCATTCATGCAGCCGCGCAAGAAATTCTTCGTTTGTCTGCGTACGCACCAGCATACCGATGAGCTGTTCTGTGACCTCCGTCGTGTTGCCGGACGAAAGCGCCTTACGAAGCGCCCACGTGCCTTCCAGCTCCTTTTGCGAGAGCAGCAGGTCTTCACGCCGCGTCCCCGACTTGGCAAGGTCTACCGCCGGGAAGATACGCTTCTCAGAGAGCTTACGGTCAAGATGGATTTCCATGTTGCCCGTGCCCTTGAATTCTTCGTAGATGATCTCATCCATACGCGAGCCCGTTTCCACCAGCGCCGTAGCGATGATGGTCAGCGAACCACCGCCTTCAATATTTCTTGCCGCGCCGAAAAACCGTTTTGGCTTGTAAAGCGAGGCCGGGTCAAGACCGCCGGAAAGCGTCCTTCCGGAGGGCGGAACCACAAGGTTATGTGCGCGTCCGAGACGCGTTAAGCTGTCGAGCAGGATGACCACGTCGCGGCCGTGCTCCACCAGGCGTTTTGCACGCTCAATGACCATGTCCGCAACGCGCGCATGGTTCTCCGGGCGTTCGTCAAAGGTAGAATAGACCACTTCGCCCGCTATGGAGCGCTGCATATCCGTTACTTCCTCCGGACGTTCGTCGATCAGCAATACAAGCATTTCCACTTCCGGATAGTTGTTGGTGATACTGTTGGCGATCTTTTTTAAGAGGATCGTTTTACCAGCCTTTGGCGGCGCCACAATCAGGCCGCGCTGGCCTTTACCGATAGGAGAGATCAAGTCGATCATGCGGATCGCCAGATCGCGCGAGGCGCGCACGTTTTCAAGCGTGAACCGTTCCTCAGGATAAATGGGCGTCAGCGTTTCGAACGCAGGACGGCTCTGACATTTTTCCACCGGCTCTGCATTGACCGTTTCAATATACAAAAGCGCCAACAAACGTTCCCCGTCTTTTGAGGGGCGCGTTTTGCCGCACACCTTGTCCCCTGTTTTCAGGTTAAATTTACGTATCTGCGCCTGTGACACATACACATCTTTTGTGCCGGGCAGGTAGTTCTCGCTGCGTAAAAATCCGTAGCCTTCGGAATGCACTTCCAGAATGCCGTTTGCATCCTTACACTCCCCTGTGTTCAGTATCTCGTTGACCGCGTCATTGTTGGGCACATATTCGATGATGCGCCTGCGGCCCGAATCCATATCTCCTTCGTTTTCCACATCGCCTAAGTCGTCAAGTTCGATCGACTGCTGTGCCACGGCCTGCTCCTTCACTGCGGGTGCGGCCTCCTGCGGGGTGGCATCTTCCACCACTTTTTTACGCGGCCTGCCTGCACGCTTCGGTTTTTCTTCCACGACCGGTTCTTCCGTAAGTACCGCTTGCGGCGCGGGCGGCGTGGGTTTTTTTACGGGTGCGGGCATGCTTGCCATGCCAAAAATATCCACGGCTTCCGCCGCGGCCTGCTTTTCTTCACCCTCCTGTTCCAACTCTAAGAGCATCGACAAAAGTTCCGCCTTTTTATATTTTGTAGGCGATTTGACTCCTGCCAGTTTTGCGATCTCTCTTAGATCGGCCAAACTTTTGTCTTCTAGTAAACTGCTATTCACGAAATAGTACTCCTTTGGTATGTTAAAAATTAAAAATAATTAAACGCAATAGTAACAAACAGCTTCAAATAAAAACTTTGAACGTGTTATGGAGCAATGAAATTATATATACACAAAATTGATACAGGAAAAACTGTTCTACATTCGATTTCTACAAATTTCCATTTCTACCACCTTTATTATGCGCAAAAAACTTCTCTTTGTCAACGAATTTCCCATTTATTCATACAAAATTATTACATTTATTACGCAGTATATAATAAAACGTAAAAATACGTGTTTAACGACCAATAAATCCACATCAAAAAAGGCATTCCACACGCTTGCAGAACGCCTTTTCCATTTTAAATTTATACGTAATATAAATCCTTTGAGGGGTAGACCGGCTCACATGTTAAGTTGATGTTCAGTTTTTTGAGCACGGACTCATCCGCCTGCGTGAGCATACATGTGGAATGCACCTCGCATCCGGCCAGCATCCGCAGCTTTGTCATGCCCACCTCTGCCGTGGGGTTCATGGCCGCACTGATGGAAAGCGCAGCAAGAACGTCCTCAATGTTGAGGATCGGGTCGAGCTCTTTTAAGATCGAGCTCTTGAGCTTCAGGATCGGCTCAAGGGCAATGGGCGAGATCAGGCGTATTTCGTCTGAAATATTACCAAGCTGTTTGACCGCATTTAAGATCATGCTGGACACATTGTTCATCAGCTCCGTCGTTTTGCCGGTGATGATGGTGCCGTCCGGCAATTCGAGCGCCGCCGCCGGTACGCCTGTTTTCTGTTCCTTCTCGAGCGCCGCCGCGACGACTTTGCGGTCGCTGGGTTCCAGCTCGAGCTGCTTCATAAGCATCAGGTTCTTTTGCAGCGCCTCTGCTGTGGTACTGCCCTTTTTATAGTCGCACTGCGCGTTATAGTAGCGGCGGATCACTTCCTGACAGGCCGCCTGCTTACACACCTCGTCGTCCGTTATGGCATAACCCGCCATGTTGACGCCCATATCCGTCGGAGACTTATAAGATTCCTTGCTTCCCGTGATCTTTGCAAGGATCGTTTTGACAATGGGGAACGCATCGATATCGCGATTATAGTTGACCGCTGTTTTTTCGTACGCTTCCAGATGGAACGGATCGATCATGTTGATGTCGTTCAAATCGGACGTCGCCGCTTCATACGCCATGTTGACGGGGTGCTTTAATGGCAGGTTCCAGATGGGGAACGTCTCAAACTTCGCATAGCCCGCCATATTTCCGCGGCGGTATTCGTGGTAAAGCTGCGACAGGCACGTTGCAAGCTTTCCACTGCCCGGCCCGGGCGCTGTGACGACCACAAGCGGGCGCTGTGTTTCGATATACGGGTTCATACCATAGCCTTCGTCGCTCACAATGAGCTCTATCTCCGAAGGGTAGCCCTTTGTATGCCTGTGCACATACGTCTTGATGCCGCGGCGTTCCAGCCTCTGGCGGAAGATATCCGCTGCGTATTGCTCTGTGTATTGCGTGATGACCACGCTGCCCACGTAAAGCCCCATGCCGCGCAGATTATCGATCAGGCGCAGTACGTCGAGATCGTACGTGATCCCGAGGTCTGCGCGCACTTTGTTTTTTTCAATATCGCCGGCGTTGATGCAAAATACGATCTCTGCCTGATCCTTTAGTCTTTGCAGCAGCTTTGCTTTACCGTTGACGTCAAACCCGGGGAGCACGCGCGACGCATGGTAATCGTCGAACAGCTTACCGCCGAATTCCAGATATAGTTTGCCGTCGAATTTGTCGATCCTCTCGAGTATCTTTTCCGTTTGTTTCTTGATGTATAAATCATTGTCAAAACCGATCTTCATGCAGCGCCTCCTTATTCAACATGCCCCAAAACACTTCTCAACAAAAAATACCCCGGGAATCCCGCAGTATTTTTTTGTGTTTAAAAATATATATCATCACCTTCCGCATCGGAAGGTTTGCTTCGATCTATTACGGACAATGCGTACATTCCATGACAACGATCCTGTTGCGCTTTTTGAGGTTGTCGGACGTGATGTCAAACAGTCCGCCGCCAATACGCGAAACATCGTATTCCCTGCTGGCTGCACGCGCGAGGAAATCATGCGAGGCCGCGATATCGAGCGTAAGCCCCGGCGTTAAGTAGTGCATAGGGATCGTGATGTTGGGCTGGATCCTGTCCATGATATTGAGCGCGCCTTTGGCGTCCACCGTATAGGTTCCGCCGACCGGGATCATCAGGATATCGATCTTGCCGACCGCTTCAAAGAAGCCGTCCGAAGGCATTGCGCCTACGTCGCCCATATGCAAAAGGCGCATGCCGTCTGCTTCGATCAGGTAAGCGACCACCTTTCCGCGCAGCGCACCGCCCTGCTCGTCGTGGTCAAGCTCTATCCCTTTGATCTTGATGCCCTGCGGGTCATACTCCCCTGCTTTATCGATCAGTGTATAGCTGTGTTTTAATCCATCCACATATTCGTGGTTGTAATGGTCAAAATGATCGTGCGTGATCAGCAGGATATCCGGTGTTTTTTCCGGAACCCTAAGGCCGATCGTACCATCGTACGGGTCGATCATGACCGTTTTTTTGTCCTGTGTTGTGATGTAGAAACACGAATGCCCAATCCATTCAATCAACATAAAATTACCCTCCTCATAAAACTCAAAACTTTTATAGAAAGCTTACGCTTTTGGTATTGACCTGTAGTTGATATTCAGCTTGTTGACGGCCTGCTGGTCGCCCACACGTATCACATATTCAAGGTCGATGTTGCCCTTGTCTGTGGAAAGCTCGCTTAACACCTGCGTCGGAAAGACGGACATTTCCATCATGCCAAACGGCGTATCATAGGCCGCCGCAAACACACGGCTTTTTAAAAACACAAACTCTGTCTCCACAAGACCCGTGCGCTTTAACTGCACGCGGTCGCCATCGATCGTCAGGCTGGTTTTTGTGTTTTCCATGCCTGATAATTCGCTTTCGTCGTACTCTATGGTATATTTACCGCCGTCGCATGTGAGCATGCCCTCGGTATATAGCTCCATCTCATGGTTATCATCTTCATCGGCCTGATATCCACGGACATTCAAAAGAATGTTATTCTGAACCATCAAAACCGCCTCCTCCCGCCATACCCACCGGTATGAGCCTCCATCGCCTTTTCCACACGATATAGTACTTAATAAATTATTATACCACAGAATCGGTATGTAAAAAAATATTTTCTTTAAAAAAAGCTTTGTTTTCGCAAAAAAGTTGTTGTATCGCCCCATTTGCTGTGTTAAAATACAAGCAGAAAAAGACCCGCAAATGAAAACTTGCCTTCGAAAAATATTTGGGGGAAATTTTTATAAGGTCTATTTTTCCAAAAATTTTCAGGAGGATGTCAGTTATGGCAGACAAAACATTAATTTGTAAGGATTGTGGATCAGAATTCGTATTTACCGAGGGTGAGCAGGAATTTTTCAAAGAAAAGGGATTTGACAACGAGCCTGTACGCTGCCCGAATTGCAGAAAAGCAAGGAAGCAGAACAGGAACAACTTCAGAAGAGATTACGAAGATTAATCAAACGATAAAAAGCCGCTCACAAGCGGCTTTTTTTGTGCGCATTTTATCAACAGTCGGCAAGCGCGTCTTTATTTTCACGCGTTACATTGTTGAGCCATTTCCCGCCTTTTAGGCGCCACAGGCAGAAGAACACCTTAACCACTTCGTCAAAGCGCAGAAGCAGGAACACGACCGGAATGGACAGGTTCCATACAAAGCCGCCGAGCGCGCCCAGCGGCAGGGCGATCGCCCACATGGTAACGACATCCAATATCATGCAGAACATCGTGTCTCCGCCGCCGCGGAACACACCGACGACGCACGACAAGCCGATGGCCTGCATCACGACGATAAACGCGGCAACGTACATCGTTGCATCGAGCGCCGCATATGTTTCGGGCGTCAATACGTAAAGACCCATAAAGACGTTCTTTAAAAGCAGCAATGCGCCAGCCGATATCCCGGCGATCAGTACATTCGCCCAAACGAGCGTCTTTGCCGATTTGCGGACAGTATCGTATTGCTGTTCCCCAATATATTTGCCCACGATCACCAGCGTCGCGGACGCGGAGCCGTACACAAAGATCGTCGTCACGCGCATGACCGTCGAAATGATGCCCACCGTCGTCACGGCGGTAACGCCCATATGCCCGAGGACGGAGGTCTGTACAGACATCCCGATCGACCACGCCATTTCATTGATCACGACCGGCAGTGCATAGCGCAAATAATCCTTCCACAGAAGTTTATCATTTTGCACCAGACACTTAAACGACAGCTTTACGCGCTTCTCCCTCTTTGCGTACACAAGCACGATGGCAAGCTCGCTGAGCCGCGCGATCACCGTACCGATTGCAGCACCCGCAACGCCCATCGCCGGCGCGCCAAATTTCCCAAAAATAAACACGTAATTGAAAAACACGTTGACCGCAAAAGAGATGCTGTAGGTGATGACAGCAATTTTTACGCGTTCCACGCTGCGTACACATGTAAGATAGGTGTTGGTAAAGGCGTACGGCAAAAAAGAAATCCCGACAAGCGGCAGATATTGTGCGCCGTATTCGATGACCTGCTGATCGTTTGTGTACATTGCCATCACCTGATAGGGCGCCGCGATCACGCTTACTGCCGCAACCGTGCCTGCGAGCAGCGAAAGGCGCAATACCATGCCAAATACCTTCGCGATGGTATGCGTATCCTTTTCTCCCCAATATTGCGAGATCAGCACGCTTGCCCCCGTCGCAAGGCCATAGATACAGACCATCAGCAAAAAAAATGTCTGGTTTGCGATCGTGACGGCAGAGAGTTGTACCTCTCCTAAGGAACCGACCATGATAGAGTCCATCAGCGCGACCGAATAGATCAGAAGGTTTTGCAGCCCCACGGGAACGGCAAGCGATAAAAACCACCGAAACAAGGGTTTATTATTTGATTTTAACTTGATTCTTTCCACCATAGCCCCCGCTAACGCAAAAAACTGCCACGCCGGCCTGTGCCTTTGCAGCAGTTAGTATCATACCATATTTTCTTTTTGCCAAAAAGGTTTTTCAATAAAATGGTTAAAATCGTCAGGTAAACCGGTCAAAAAAATCCATATTTCTCTTGATATGCAATTTATCCTATCTTTTTAAAACATAAACTCTATCATAAAAAACGCTGTAACCCATTCATGACTACAGCGTTTTTCCATATCATCTTTGTCAATTAGTTCAACTTGCTAAATCAAATATTCTTTATTCCTTATGCCCTATTTTCTTTTTTAAAATTATAATACCGGTGATCAGGGCTCCCAGCAAAACAGATGCATAAAACCATATTTTCACATTACTCTCATCATCTGTCGCTGGTGGATTTTTCTCGCCAGTTTCCTCACCGGGTGATACCACTTTCCAATTTGCATAAACAGTTATGTCTGTAGTAACGACGGTACGCGCATCAAATTGCGTCCCTTCCCCGTTTGGCTGCGTATACCATCCCAAAAAGGCGTGACCTGTATAGATTGGGTCTGAGGGCATACGGGCTTCTAAAGCGCCCCCCGCAGAGAGAGATACAGCCTGCATATTGGGCGTTCCTCCCCTTGCATCAAAGGTAACTGTAACCATACCAGGGGGTACTTTTGCCCAATGTGCATAAACCGTCATATCTGCATCGACAACGGTACTTCCGTCAAACTGCATCCCGCCATCGTCCGCTTGTGTAAACCAGCCTAAGAATATATGTCCAGCAAAATTAGGATTTTCAGGCATTGCTGAGCCTATCGTTTCTCCCGGATAAACCGAAACCGTTTGGATTCCGGGCGTCCCCCCTACGGCGTCGAAGATGACTGTAACCATTCCAGGTGGCGCGGGTTCCCAATGCGCATATACCGTCATGTCCGTATTGACCACTGTACTTCCGTCAAACTGCGTTCCGCCTCCACCGGGCTGCGTATACCACCCTAGAAATATGTACCCGCTATAAGTAGGGTTTGCTGGCATCGTCGTTCCTAGGCTGTTTCCTTGCCGGGTGGCCACGGACTGTGATGCCGGTGCTCCTCCAGCTGCATCAAAAACCACTGTAACAACTGGCGCCCCCGCAATATATGAAATATCATAATTGTTATATGCATAATCAAAAGCCGGCGCTGCTGTTGGCGGATTTGAATACGTCGTTGTTAAAATGTTTGAAGCATGCGTTGCAGCATCTGGCGATGTACTGGACATATAGTAGGCTCTGATCGCTTTGTTTCCATCAAATACTACATTCGCAGATACGTGTACCCTGTCAAGATCCGTTTGATCTACCCACACTCCTCCGCCGTCATTTATCGCTGTATTATTTATTATCTTTGCAGTATCTTCTACTGATACCATCGGCGTATTCGGTAGCTGATCCGGATATGCAGCGCTGATTCCTCCACCATAAAGGGCTTGATTGCCTGAAATGATTGCATTGCCTTTTACAGTAATCAAAGTATCGGTTACAGGGGTACTTCCAGTATGGGCATAGATTCCCCCTCCGTATTCTTGTGCTGTGTTATTTTCTATTTTTGCTTGTCCACTTACTGTAATCGATTTTGATTGAGATGCTCCAATCCCTCCCCCATATTCTGCCGCGCTGTTTCCAATCATTTCTACATTATCCTCGATTTCTAATACCGAGCTTGTAGAAAGGTATATTCCACCGCCTACCGTATCGCTTTGGTTATCTGATACCTGGACGTCGTCGGAAAGAACCACAGTCGTTCTTGCTGCGATGTAAACTCCCCCTCCTGATTTCTGCGAATCATTATTGGTAATGCTTGTATCACCATTTATGTCAACAAGCGCATCATTAAAGATCGCCAAGCCTCCCCCATACCCTCCTGTATTGTTATCAACCTCGGAATTGGTCAGTGTCATCTTACAAAAATTCCCTATTAAGATTCCTCCGGCTTGTCCCGTCACACTTACAATATCCGCCTCATTATTATTGATCGTTGAATCTAGAATGGTTAAGGGGGTTGCGGTCGCAAGGTTCACGGCAGACGCCATATAGATTGCCCCGCCATATTGCGCCTTATTTCCATCCATAAGCACGCGGGTCAAATTCATTGTGTTCTCCGAAAGCGCATAGATTCCGCCACCAGAAACTTGAACGATATTTCCTGTAAACACAGTATCGTTGCAGTTTAAGGTATATCCTTTTCCAAGATAAATGCCGCCGCCGGACCTTGCGATATTCTGGTCAAAAACAGCGCCGCCAATGGCAACAGTGGAAGCGCCTTCATTGGTAGAGGCTCCACAGGAGAATGCGCCACCACTCATCGTCGCATCATTCCTTAAAAACGAAACCGAGTCGTCGATCGTTACCGTCATCGAAAACTCCAACCGCACCGCTCCGCCATATTTTGACAGGTTGTCCGATATAACCAACCCTCCTTTGAGCTCTGCACTGCTTCCGCCCGCTACACAAATTCCGCCGCCTGACCCAAAACTCGGGCTCTGCGAGACATCGTTTCCGGAAATGGTTCCTCCTTCAATGATTAGTTTGCTATTCCAATGGGAAAGAACCCCTCCCCCAAAGTTACCCGATACATTATCGGTGATGGTGCAATCTGTTATTCTGGAATAAGCTCCTATCCACGCCGCAATCCCGCCGCCAAGACCTTTATGATTTGTATTATCGCCAGTGGTAGAATTCTCGGTTATACTGCAATTCTCAGCTATCAGGCTTCCTCCCTGTCCGATCCCAATCCCTCCACCAAGTCCTGAATCTGCAGCAGCTGTATGATTTGCTTGATTATTATGGATAGCGACACCTATAACGGTGAGGGATTTTCCCGCCGCACACATGATTCCCCCTCCACGAATTGCCTTGCATCCAGATATCCCGCCTCCTTCAATAAGTATGGAACCATTTGCGTAAATACCACCGCCCTCGGTTCCAGTAGAAATGAAACAATTCTGAATTTGCGGGTCATTGATGACAGCGGTACCATTTACATGAATTCCGCCGCCTGCGTTAGCGCCATCTAAAGTAACGTCCTGAAAAGTTAAATACAAAGGACCCGTAGCATTAATCATAAAGTGACGTTGTCCAACAGCCGCGCCCAATGAAGCGGTTCCACTGACCGAATCGATCAGCACATGATAGTCCGCTGAATTATTGATCGTTAAGGGAGCTGTTAAGGCAAATGATGAATCCAATGTAATATGCTCAGTTCCATTATCCAGTTCCGTCTGTAATTCTGTCTGATCAGAAACCATTACCCCCGGCGGAACAATTTTCGTATCCCTGACAGGTTGCGCCCCCGGATTGGTAGGCACGGCTACCGGACTGTAAATCGCGCCATCTTCTTCTACATATTGATTACCTAAAGATGGATCATTTTCTATGGAGGCCGGGTCCATTGCAATATCATCTGTCCCTCCGGCGTAAGCAATGTATGGAAAACCAAACGAACCTACTACAAATAAAAACGTTAGCGTTACAGAAAAAAATATTTTTTTCAAGTTCAAACCCTTGCCCTCCTTACCCCTAGCCAAATATTTGGGATTTACTTTTTTGATCATATAAATCGTAATTTTAGCACCACATACCAAAGTACCGATTTAATTTTTTCTCAACACGTAAATGAAGCGATTTAAAATTCTCACAAATTGTCCGAAGCAAATGCTAACTTTGAAAAATCATTTATTTGATACGTTAAATGATAAAACCCTTTTCTATACTTTATTACCCTTTTTTATAAGTTTTAAACTTTTTGTATTGCAACCTCCCTGCTTTGCGTTCAGGTAATACTATCTGGTATTATCGTTCATCAAATGGATTAAAAAAACTGGCTCCTTTTGAATGTAGAAGCCAGTTCCCTTAACACTTTTTTATGTATAAGTTCTTCACGTTAGTCCATATGATAACGCGCTTTGAAAACCTTTAGCCCTGCACGCGCAAGTGGGTTCTTCGCCAGCTTCCACAGCGTCTTTTTTTTCTCGCCCTCCGCACATACCGCTTGGTAAAATTCATCCACATAAGCTGGATTTTCGAGGATTACATTGTTTTTAACGTTGCCCTTTTGCACCTCGCGGTAAAATTCCAGCCATACCACGCGGTTTTCCCGCACCCCTTCTTCATGCAGCGACAAAAAAGAATTTTCGCCGTGTAGACGGTATAGGTAGGCTGTTTCCTCCGTATAAACCGGTTCGTCATACAGGCACGCGCGCAGGAAAAAATCGTAATCGTGTACGTATTTATAATTTTTAAAGCCGCCGACCGCCTCATAGAGGCTGCGGCTAAAAAGCAGGTTGCCTGT
This sequence comes from Christensenella sp., assembly GCF_034927525.1. NCBI lineage: Bacteria > Bacillati > Bacillota > Clostridia > Christensenellales > Christensenellaceae > Christensenella > Christensenella sp. Next base: position 7,022 of record NZ_JAYFPU010000210.1, on the reverse strand, counting down.
GGAAATGCTTACGTTTTCCGCCACAGCGCCAAGCGCGACAAACCGTTTACCCGCGATCTTGTCCTGTGTTTTTTCAAACGCAGCGGCCTGCTCGCTTCTAAGGCGCTGCCCGTCCGCGTCGATGCAGCGCACCTTGGAAAAACCCCATAAACTGTCCTTTTCCTGCATGGCCTGCATCATCACGGCAAAGCGGTTTTTTTCAAACAGGTCGTCCGCGTTGAGGATTGCGATATACTGCCCGGACGACGCTGTGATGCCTGCGTTGATCGTGGCATGCGCGCCCATATTCTGTTTGTTTTGCGATATCACAATATGATTAGAAAAACGCGCTTTGAAGGTTTCGTCCTGCGTAACCGACAATATCGCCCGCCAGCTGTTGTCCTGCGAACAATCGTCGATCACAACAAGCTCGATGTTTTTGTACGTTTGCGCAACAACACAGCCGATCGCCTGCCGGATATATTTTTCATAATTATAGGATGGGATAATGACGGAAATCAGCGGTTCCATATCACAACTCTTTTAAATAACGCGCAATCGCGTCTTTATAGTCCGGCAAACGCGCAAAACCGCCGTCAATGAGCGTTTGCTTAGAAAGGCGTGAATTTTTGGGGCGTGCCGCTGCCGTGGGATGTGCTTTTGCGTATTCCTCTGACGTAACGGCAACCACCTTCGTTTGCTTTCCTGCCTGTTTAAAAATTTCTTTTGTGAAATCGTACCACGAAAGGTCTCCTTCATTGGATGCCTGATACACGCCGTATTTGCGCGAACCGACCATATCGCAGATAAGCGAGGCCACGTCAAACGTGTAGGTAGGCGAACCGTACTGGTCGCTCACGACAGATATCTCGTCGTATGTTTCTGACAGCCGCAGCATCGTTTTTACAAAATTACCGCCGTTTTTGCCGAACACCCAGCAGATACGCAGAATGTAATAATCGCTCAATAGCTTTTGCACTTCGAGCTCGCCGCCATACTTGGTTTCGCCATAGACGTTCTGCGGATTTTTGGGGTCGTCCGCTTCCCACGGCGTATCTTTGGAAAACCCATCGAACACATAGTCCGTACTGATGTACATCATTTCCGCACCGACGGCCTTAGCCGCCAAGGCAACGTTCTTCGTGCCCGTTACGTTGACCGCCCAGCACGTATCGCGGTCGCTTTCCGCTTTATCCACCGCCGTATAGGCCGCGCAATGAACGATGCTTGTAGGCGCGTATTCTTTGATATACGAAAGCACGGCTTCTTCGTCCGTCAGGTCAAAATCGGCGATATCAACGCCGCGGTTTTCGATGCCGCGCAAATCAAGATGGCGCACCACATCGTAGCCAAGCTGTCCGTTTACTCCCGTTACCAGTACTTTCATCATTTTGCTCCTATCTGTCTGCGTACATTGTCTGGTAGTAATTCTGGTATTCGCCGTTGATGATATTTTTCCACCAATCCTCGTTTTCCAGATACCAGTCTACCGTATAGGCGATGCCCTTATCAAACGTCGTCGTGGGTTCCCAGCCAAGCTCGTCCATCATCTTGGTCGGGTCAATCGCATAGCGCTGGTCGTGCCCCGCGCGGTCTTTGACATAAGCGATCAGGCTTTCCGGCTTATTGAGCTGCTTTAAGATCGTCTTCACAACCTGCAGGTTCGTGCGCTCGTTATGCCCGCCGATGTTATAGACCTCGCCCACGCGCCCGTCATGGATGATGCGGTCAATAGCAGCGCAATGGTCGCGTACATACAGCCAGTCACGTACATTTTCCCCCGTACCGTATACCGGCAGGCTCTCGTCCGCCAGGGCGCGGGAAATGATAAGCGGGATCAGCTTTTCCGGAAAATGGTACGGCCCGTAGTTGTTCGAGCAGCGCGAAATCGTGACCGGCAGCCCAAACGTCCTGTTGTACGCCTGCACCAGCAGGTCGGCGCTCGCCTTGGAGGCCGAATACGGCGAGGATGTATGGATAGGCGTTTCTTCCGTGAAGAACAAGTCAGGACGGTCAAGCGGCAGATCGCCGTATACCTCGTCCGTCGAAACCTGATGGTAGCGCGTTACGCCATATTTGCGCGACGCATCAATCAGCACCTGCGTTCCCAGTATATTCGTACGCAGGAAGATACCCGGGTCTTCGATCGAGCGGTCGACATGCGACTCCGCCGCGAAATTCACGACCACATCCGGCTGTTCTTCCTCGAAAAGCGCAAACACCGCGTCCCGATCGGCGATATCTGCCTTGACGAATTTCACATTCGGTTGATCGAGCACATCCTTTAACGTCTCCAGATTGCCCGCGTAAGTGAGCAGGTCAAGTATCACAATTTCGTAATCGGGATGATTCTCCAGCATATGGAACACAAAATTACTGCCGATGAAACCGGCTCCGCCTGTTACAAGTATCTTCATTCTACCTTCATTCTCCTTCTGTCTGCCAGTTTTTGCAGACGTCGATCCATTCGATTGCATTTGCATATCGTTTCAGTTCGTCACACGTAAGCTCGATCGCGCTGTTTGCACTTCCGTATGCGGGAAACACGGTATCAAACCGCTTGAGGGATTCATCCAGATAGACCCGCACTTCTTCCCCCACGGCAAACGGGCATACGCCGCCTACCGGATGGCCAGTCAGCTCCTGCACCTCTTGTGCTGCAAGCATCTTCGCTTTTGTGCCAAAATATGCTTTATACCGCGCATTGTCGATCTTGGCATCACCCGCCGCTACGATGAGCACACACGCGCCGCCCACTTTAAAGGACAGCGTTTTTGCGATACGCGCCCCCTGCACCCCCAGTGCCTGCGCCGCAAGCTCCACCGTTGCGCTGGAATCTTTCAGCTCGCGCACCTTGTCTTCTATGCCGAACTGCTTAAAATATTGCTTTACCGTTTCTACCGACATCTTTAAAAATCCACGTCACTGTCCGCAAGCAAAGGCGCCTGCAAATCTTTTTCCGAGAGGATCGGGTTTTCGATGCCCCAGTCAACGCCGATCTGCGGATCGTCAAAACGAATGGAACGGTCGCACTCAGGCGAATATACCGCGTCTACCTTGTATTGTACTTCCACATCGTCGCTGAGCGTTACAAAACCGTGTCCCATACCCCTTGGCATGAAGAACATCCATTTATTTTCCGCCGAAAGCTCCACCGCATACCACTTTTTGTATGTCAGCGAGTTTTTGCGCAGGTCGACGGCAACGTCCAGTATTTTTCCCTGCGTGCAGCGTAAAAGCTTTGACTGTGCCATCGGATTTTTCTGGAAATGCAGGCCGCGCAGCGTGCCTTTTTGTGCGGAAAACGACTGGTTGTCCTGCACAAATTCACACGTGATGCCCAACTCTTCAAACTTAGGCTTGCTGTAGGTCTCCATGAACCATCCGCGGTGGTCTCCGTGTACGTCCGGCTCTATAACGACCAGACCTTCGATGCCCGTTTCCTTCAGTTTCATATGTCAAGCACCCTACCTTCCGCAACCGCGTTGAGATGCTCTCCATACGGTGATTTTCCATATTTCGCGGCGCTGTTTTTGAGCGTGTCGCAATCGATCCATCCCTTGCGGAATGCAATCTCCTCCGGCGCGGACATCACGATGCCCTGCCGCTTTTGCAGCATGCGCACGAACTCCGCCGCCTCGATAAGCGAATCGAACGTCCCGGTATCAAGCCACGCATATCCGCGACCCATCAGTTTAACGTCAAGATCGCCTTCCTTCAAATAGACCGCGTTCAGGTCTGTGACCTCGAGCTCTCCACGTGCGCTCGGCGCTAAGGCCTTTGCGTATTTGGACACACGGTTGTCGTAGAAATAAAGACCTGTGATCGCGTAATTGGACTTGGGATTTTTCGGTTTTTCCTCCACTGAAAGTGCTTTGCCGTTTTTATCAAAATCGACGATGCCGAAACGCTCCGGATCATCTACATAATAACCGAACACCGTAGCGCGTCCATCGTCCGCATTTGTGACCGCTTCCGCCATCAGCTGCGATAGGCCATTTCCGTAAAAAATATTGTCTCCGAGGATCATCGCGCACGTATCGTCGCCAATGAATTCCTCACCAATGATAAACGCCTGTGCAAGGCCGTCTGGCGACGGCTGTTCCTTATAGGAAAGCGAGATACCGAACTGCGAACCGTCCCCTAACAGGCTTTCGAACCGCGGCAGATCGACAGGCGTGGAAATGATCAATATATCCTTGATGCCCGCCAGCATGAGCGTTGAAAGCGGATAATAGATCATCGGTTTGTCGTATACCGGCAAAAGCTGCTTGCTGGTCATGATCGTGAGCGGGTACAGGCGCGTTCCCGAGCCTCCCGCGAGTATGATTCCCTTCATAACGTCCCCCTTTTTATTGGGTATTTTTATTATATTATCATAGCTGTTTTTGCTTCTCTATGTCAAGCAGTTCGGCCTTGCCGCGCCACTTCCAGAAATATTTGAACATGGAACCAATATGGATCATCAAATAGCGCGCACTGTGTGCGCTGCTGCGCGCATAATCGTGCACCACATAATCATACGGGTAAAAGACCACCCGCGCGCTTTTCAATACGGTACGCGATAAGTCTGCATCTTCAAAATACATAAAATACCGTTCGTCAAAACCGCCAATCTGCTTCAACAATTCTGTACGGATCAACAAAAAACATCCGCTGGCAAATTCGACATCCGTAACTTCTGACAGGTCCTCATCCAGCATCTTATAATGGCGGCGCACGCCTTCCCACTTCTTGCCGGGCGTGCGGTTGGCGATCAGGTATTTCAACTTGGGATTACGCTTAGGCAGGTGCTGCGGGTCGCCGTTTGTATAACGCACTGCCGGCGTGCACATGCCGATATCCGGATTTTTACGCATAAAATTTGCAAGCTCTGCCAAAATATCGCTTTGCAATACGATATCCGGATTGACGATCGCGTGGAAATCTGAGTCGATCAAGTCGAGAACCAGATTATGCCCCGCGCCGAAACCAAGGTTTTTATCGCTGAACACAACGCTGAGCGCTGAAAATTCGTCCGCCAAGCGCACCGCACTATCGTCCTTAGAAGCGTTGTCGATCAAATATATCTTCATGCGGACGCCATGCGTATATTCAAGAAGCGTCCGGATGGCCTGACGCGCTTTTTCATAATTATTATAGTTTACGATGCTGACTGTTACGTCATATTTCAAATCGTTTGTCCTCCGTCAGGCTTTCATGAACCCTGTAATATTATATCAGGTAATGCCCGCGTTTTCCATCGGTAATTTGCACCGGATATAGATTGCGTATTTATATCCGGCGGTGTATAATACAGGTATAATCCAAAAAGGGTGGATTCTTATGGAAAACGATTCAAGGAAACAAAAAAAAGTGCGCGGCAATGTGATTTTTGTCGTTGTGATAACCGTGCTTATCGTGCTTTTTGTGCTTAGTATGGTGAAAATGTTCAACACAAGGGTGGCGGAATATAAACTTTCGCCCGAATACCAGGCGTTTCAGGAGCGTTGGGCAGAACAGCACGACCCTGCGCAGCCTACGAGCCTTTTTGAGTAAGAATATTTTGTAAAACAAAAGACCCGCTCTTGTAGCGGGTCTTTTTGATATGCTTCTCCTACATGGACTTCATGTAAACGTCGATGATATCCTGTCGCGTCATGGCAACAGGCGTTGCCTCGATCGCGCCGCGCATCGCGAACAGTGCATCGTCCGCAAGAGCAGGGATGGATTCCTCCGTAACACCCAGCGAAGAGATCGTGAGGTCTTTGCCGAATGCCGCGAGGAAGGTCCGCAACTGCTGCGCACACTCACGCGCGAGCGTTTCTTCGTCCTGCTTGGGGTCTGCGCCCAGCAGTACCGCAACTTTTGCGAATTTCGAAATATTTCCCTTGTAGGAATACTCTGTCAGCGCCGGGCCGAGCGCGCACAGCGTTTCACCGTGAATCGCATCGAAATGCCCGCTGATGCTGTGCCCCATGCCGTGGATGGCAAATGTCCCCGCGAGTGAGATCGCCGTACCTGCCAGCATGTTGGCAAGGGACATCGCGCTGCGCGCTTCTAAATCCTGCGGATTGTCCACGCACTTTTGCAGGTTTTCCACCACAAGCTCGATCGCGCGTTTTGCAAACATATCCGCATATTCGTTCTCATCCTTGCAGACATACGCCTCAAAAGCATGAAAAAACACATCCAGGCCGGTATTGATCGTAACCTTCTCAGGCAGCGTCAATGTCAGCTCCGGGTCTACGACCGAGATCAGCGGATACCAGAAGTCGTGTCCTGTGCCCGGCTTGTTGCTGTTTTCCGGGTTTGTCACAACTGCAAACGGCGTTGCCTCACTGCCTGTGCCCGAAGTGGTCGTGACCGCGATGATGGGCAGGCACTTAAGCTCTTTGTCTTCCTTATCCGCAAACTTTCCGCCCGGGATATAGTCAACAGCATTGCCGCCTGAAGCCGCGAGAAGCGCAATGAATTTGGATGCGTCCATCGGGCTTCCCCCGCCTACGCCTACGACAACGTCACAGCCGTTTTCCCGCGCAAGGCGTGCGCCGCGGTCGCATGTTGTGGTGGTCGGATTTTGTTCTACCTCCGCAAACACGACTGTTTCCATGCCTGCCTGCTTAAGCTGCTCCTGCACCGTTTCGATCAGTGCTGTTTTTTCCGGACGAACGCTTTGCCCTGTTACGATGAAAGCTTTTTTGCCAAGTCCCTCCGCATGTTTCCCCAATTCATGAAGCACTCCTGCGCCAAATACGATCCGCTCAGGGACTTCTGCTACAAATTTTTTCATTTTATATCACTCCTTCATTTATTTATTTAGTAAATTGCATTATTTTTTTATTAAACAATTGCATTCCTTATCCGCAAATGTTATGATTATATATAATAAGGTAGACAAATTCTCATTAGGTAGGTTCTTGTTATGACAATCCGGGAAATTGCGCGTCTTGCAAACGTTTCGCCCGCCACCATTTCTCTTGTACTAAACAATAAACCCGGTGTGGGCGACGAAACAAGAAAACGCGTACAAAACATATTAAAAGAATATGATTATAAGCTTC
>NZ_JAYFPU010000341.1:0-3428 GCF_034927525.1 Christensenella sp. | reverse complement strand
GACGTGGACGGACTGATGCGCATCATGGCGCGGCACCCGGGCAACAACAGCGTGGTCGTCTATGTGGAAAAGACAGGGCAGAAGTACAAGCTGACAGGCGCGCGCAGCGTCGCCTACCATGCCGATCTGCTCAGCGAGCTGGAGGCCTACCTCGGAAAAGCAAACGTCGTGGTGAAATAATTGTAGGCAAATCCGTCATTTTCACAAATGTTATTGTTTTTTAAGGCGAATTTTGATAGAATGTTATCTGTATTGTGGTTTGGTAAGGCAAATTCTTAGGGAAGGAGCAGGACATGGAACCCGGCGATAAAAATGTGGAAGATTATGTGGTCGTGAAGGCGCTTGAAAATGGCGTCAACGTGATCGGTATGACGCGCGGCAAGGATACACGGCTGCAGCATACGGAAAAGCTCACCTCGGGCGACGTTCTGCTTGCCCAGTTTACAGACAATATCTCAGCGATCAAAATTTCCGGGCGTGCGCGTATTTTGACGAAGCACGGTGAAATTTTTTCAGGCGACGACGAAGTTTAAAGTTTATTTTTATATATTATGGTGGTAGTGTGATGAAAAAAAGAATTGGAATATTGACAAGTGGGGGAGACACGCCGGGCATGAATGCAGGCATTCGTTCCGTGGTTTTGGCGGCGGATGCGGCCGGTTTTTCGGTCATGGGTATCAAAAAAGGATACGCCGGATTGATCGAAGGACGGGTTGAGCGCATCAAGACAGAGGACGTGGACGGCATCGTTGAAAAGGGCGGCACAATCCTAAAGACGGCGCGCTGCGAAGAATTCAAAACGCCCGAAGGCCAGCAAAAGGCCTTGAAGGTCGTCAAAGCGTTCGATATCTCGGGCGTGGTGGTGATCGGCGGAGACGGCTCGTTCCAGGGCGCGAAGGTGCTTTCGCATCTGGGCGTACCGACGATCGGTATCCCCGGAACGATCGACAACGACCTTGCGTACACAGACTTTACGATCGGCTTCGATACGGCGGTCAACGGTGTAACGAGCGAGATGTCCAAGATCCGCGACACGATGAATTCCCATGAGCGTGTAGGTGTGATCGAGGTCATGGGCAACAAGTGCGGCGACATCGCGCTTTATGCGGGTATCGCAGGCGGTGCGGAGCATATCATCATTCCGGAAGTGGAATTTGATATCGACCACATCTGCGAGAAGATCATGAGCGACCGCATCAAAGGCAAGATGACGAGCATCATATTGATCGCGGAAGGCGCGGGCAAGGGCGAAGCAGTTGCAAATTATATGCGCGCGAAAGCAAGCCTCGACGCAAAAGCGATCGTGCTCGGTTATACGCAGCGCGGCGGCACGCCGAGCGCGGCAGACCGTATCCGCGCGACGCAAATGGGCGTACGTGCGGTGCAGCTTCTTTCAAAGGGCATCGGTAACCGTGTCGTCGGGATCCACGACAACAAGACGATCGACGAGGACATTGACGAGGCGCTCGCTAAGGAGCTGGTATTCAAAAAGGACATGTACGATGAATTTTTGATCATGTCTGAAAACCTGTAAGAGGTTTTGAAATTTTGTTATAAATAAGGTATACTGGAAAAGGTCTTAATGATAAGACCTTTTCGTTGTATTTACACATTCAAAAAGAGGGGCGTGAGCGATATCAACACTTTTGCGGTACCGGACGGCGTAAAGATAGGAAGCGGGATATTATATCCCAAATTGAAAGAGTTTTTGAAACCGACTGATAAGGTGATGCTCATTGTCGACAAGACGGTGGACGCACTTTACGGCAGTGAGGTTTATGATAATCTGTCCTCTTATTGTAAGGACATCAAGCGCGAATTTGTACACGCAGGCAGCTTGCGCGAGGCATTGCTGATGGCCTACTACATCGTGAACCGCGATTTTGACGCGGTCATCGCAATGGGCGGCGGCAAGGTGCTCGATGTGGGCAAATATGCGTCCACAATGTCAAAGCGCCCGTTCATCAGCATCCCGACGTCCATGTCGCACGACGGCGTGGCTTCGCCGATGGCGGTTTTAAAATGCGACCATGGTGAAGTACGGACGCTGATGGCGGAAATCCCATCATATATCATCATGGATATGGACATCATCCGCAAGGCGCCGCGACAGATGATCCTTGCAGGGCTGGGAGACCTGATCTCCAATATCACCGCGCTGCGGGACTGGGAGATCGCCGTTGTGGCGGGCAAAGCGAAAATGGACGATTTTGCGCACATTATTTCGGGCACGGCGGTGCGTGCGATCCTGCAATATACGCAGCCGAGTCTTGAGGACACCGCGTTTTTGACGCAGCTGGCGGAATCCATCGTATTGTCAGGGCTTGCCATGAACATCACAGGCGATACGCGCCCGTCAAGCGGGGCAGAGCACCTCATCAGCCACGGCATAGACGCGCTTGGCAAGGGGACGTTCCACGGGCTGCAGGCAGCAATGGCCAGTGTGCTGGTGGAATACCTGCACGGCGGCGACTATGAATTTATCCGCAGCTTCCTGCGGCGTTTTGAAATACCAACAAGTTTTGAGGAACTGGGGCTTACCTATGAAGATTATGTGCAGGCGATGCGCCTTGCGCCCACGACAAGGAAAAACAGATATACGATCTTAAATGAGATATCATTAGACGACGATCATCTGAGGCAGATTTATGATGCGGTTTACGGAGGCTGATGCAGTGAAGGAAGAAAAACGGGGAAAAGTGAACGCCGGTGTGGCGGATTTAGCAGATATCGAATGCTTTGTGCTCGATATGGACGGGACGATCAATCTGGGCGACCGGCTGATCGATGGCGCGAAGGAATATATCGAATGTATGCAGCAAAAAGGCATGCAGTTTTATTTCTTTACCAACAATTCTTCAAAAGCACCGCTCGATTATGTGAAAAAGCTCGAACGCCTCGGGTTTAGCGGAATGACGCGTGAGCATATCATGACGTCCGGCGATGTGATGATCCATTACTTAAAAACACACGGCAATGATCCGCAGGTATACCTTGCGGGAACGCCCGAGTTAGAAGCGCAGTTTCGCGGGGCGGGGATCACACTGTTAGAAGAAGATACGCAAACGGCAGATTTTGCGGTTTTAGGGTTCGATACGACGTTTAACTTTAAGAAGGCGGATGCGTTATGCCGGCTCGTTTCGAGCGGCGTACCGTTCCTTGCGACAAACATCGACAGGGTATGCCCGCTTGACGGCGGGAAATTCTGGCCGGACTGTGCGTCGATGGCAAGCATGATCACGCATGCCACGGGCGTGGAGCCTAAGTTTGTGGGCAAACCGTTCAAGGAAACGGTAGACTATATTTTAAGCAAAACGGGCAAAGCGGCAAGCAAGACCGCAATGGTTGGCGACCGGCTGTATACAGACATCAAAACGGCGAAAAACGGTGGCATCATAGGGATCGCCGTGCTTTCCGGAGAGATCAGC